>CAXNKO010000266.1:0-4017 GCA_964202685.1 Caulobacterales bacterium | reverse complement strand
TCGCCGCCCAGCTCGGGCCGTGCGGTGATGGGGCCGGTCTCGCCCTGGGGTCCGGCGCCTTCCTCCTGGAAGGTGAGGCGCGCGAACCCGCCCAACCAACGTTCCGCCGCAGCCAGGGACAGTCGCCAGGCATAGCTGTCGCCGCGCGCCATCCGCTGCGCCTCCTCGTCGGGGGGCAGGGCCCCGCCGCGCCAGGCTTCCATGGCGCCGTGGGGGGCGCTCTCGATGGCGGCGGCGATCTCGCGGCGGGTGCGGAAGCAGCGGTAGACCAGGCCGCGCCCGCGCAGGGCGTCCAGGGCCGCCCGATAGTCTGCCATGTGCGCCGACTGGCGGCGCACCGGCGTCTCCCAGGCCAGGCCCAGCCAGGCCAGGTCCTCGGTGAGGGCGGCGTCGAAATGCGGACGGCAGCGGATCTGGTCGATGTCCTCGATGCGCAGCAGGAACCGGCCGCCGGCGGCCCGCGCGGCGTCATAGGCGGTCAGGGCGGAAAAGGCGTGTCCCCGGTGCAGGTATCCCGTGGGCGACGGCGCGAAGCGGGTGACGAAGGGCGTGGCCACCCGTGGCGCCTACTTGTCCTCAGGGGCGGCGGCGGGGCGATGGGCGTAGATGCTGAGCTGATCCATCAGCGCGCGCAGAAAATTCTCCTCCCCGCCCAGGGCGTCGCGCAGTCGGTCGAACTGCTTGAACCCGGCCATTTCCGCCATGCCATGGGAGGCGCACCAGGCCGCCACGGCGCCCAGCTCCAGACCGATCCAGTCGTTCGGGTCGGCGCCGGCCTCCACCAGGGTGTCCTGCACCCGATGAAAGGCGCTGCGCTCGTCGCCCATGCGCTCGGGCAGGGCCTCCTTGTCGCGGAAGGAGTCGTACATCACCCGGTAGAGCGCCGGATTGCGCCGGGCGAACCCCACATAGGCGACGCCGAGTTCCGTCATCCGCGCGTGGGGCGAGCCGCCAGTCTGAATCGCCGCCGACAACCCATGGTCCAGCAGGTCCCAGCCCTGGCGAGCCACCGCGGCCAGCAGTTCGGCCTTGTCCTTGAAGTGGTGATAAGGGGCCGCGGGGCTGACGCCGGCCTCCCGGGCCACGGCACGTAGGGAAAGCGCGCTGGGGCCCTCGCGCTCCAGCAGGGCGCGGGCGGCGTCCACCAGGGCGCGCTGGAGGTCGCCGTGGTGATAGGCGCGGGCGCGCGGGGGTGAAGTTTCGCTCATCACGGTCACATTAAATCTTAATCCTGACGCCGTATAGATCATCTTGACAACGATCAGATCAGCGCTATCTTAGCGTTGTTCAAATGAATTGGCCCGCTCCCCCGGGGCCCCAACTGAAAGGTGTGTGTCATGTCTCTCGCATTGCTCCCCGCCCTGGAACGGATCGTCGACCGGGTGACCCCGGCCCTGTTCATCGGCCTTGGCCTAGTGGCAGCCGTGGCGATGGCGGTTCTCGGCGCCTGAGTTCTCGCCGACGCTGACGACCGAGGGGGCCTGCGGGCCCCCTTTTTCGTGCCCGCCAAGATTTCGCCGCGGGTCATGGAGCTGTCGCCGACTCTGGCCTATGATCGGAATCACCGGGGACAGCCCGGCCAACCACAGGTGAAGCGCGCGCGAACGGGGTATCGGTCTTCAGTCACAGCCATGAATCCATAAACGCGCTGCGCCGCCGCGAGGTCCGCGATGCAGGTGGTTAGCCACCCGCCGTCCGGCTGGCCGGCCTTGGTGCTGAACGCTGACTATCGGCCGCTCAGCTACTATCCGCTGTCGCTGTGGCCGTGGCAGGAGACCATCAAGGCGGTGTTCCTGGACCGGGTCGATGTGGTCTCCACCTATGACCATGTGGTGCATTCCCCCAGCTTCGAGATGCAGCTGCCCAGCGTGGTGTCGCTGAAGCGCTATGTGGCCCAGGATCGGCCGCCGGCCTTCACCCGCTTCAACCTGTTCCTGCGCGACGCCTTCGCCTGCCGCTATTGCAGCGCCTCGGAGGATCTCACCTTCGACCATGTGATCCCCCGCTCGCGCGGCGGCCGCACCACCTGGGAGAACATCGTCACCGCCTGCGCCCGCTGCAACCTGCTGAAGGGCGGCCGCACCCCGCGCGAGGCCGGCATGTCGCCGATCCACCCGCCCCGCCGGCCCAGCGCCCATGAGCTGCAGGACCGCGGCCGCCGCTTCCCCCCCAACCACCTGCACAAGAGCTGGCTGGACTACCTCTACTGGGATGTGGAGCTGGAGGCTTAGGGGGTCATGCCCCCGGGTGTGACGCGGCCTCGGCGCTGGCCACGGCGCGGCGCATGGGGGCCAGGCCGAGCAGGAACGCCGTCAGGGCGATCGGGCCGAGGATGGCGAAGGTCGCCGCCAGCGACAGGTGGATCTTCTGCGGGTCCTTGAACACGTAGTCGGTGAGCACCCCCACCAGCGACGGACCGACGCTCATGGCGAACAGCGCCACCACCAGCAGGTAGATGGCCGAGACCCGGCCGCGCAGGTCGGCCGGGGTCACCGTCTGGATCGCCGAGGCGGCGATGGCGGCCATGTTCAGCGGCACCGAGGTCAGCACCAGGCCGGCGAAGAACAACAGCTCATTGTTGGCCAGGAAGCCGCCGACGCCGCCCACCAGGGCCGCCAGCGAACCCCAGACATAGTAGCGGAAGTGGGCGTCGGTGACGCCCTTCTTCATCAGCCAGTCGATCAACTGGCCGGTGGTCAGGAAGGTTGCCAGGCCCAGCACCAGGCCGAGGCTGCCCAGGGTCACCCCCACCCGGTCCACCGCCCAGTCGAAGCGGCGCATCAGGAAGGCCGGGGTCCAGCTCATCCGCGCATAGGCCATGCCCATGACGCAGCTGAAGCCGATGAAATGGCAGGCGTAGAAGCCCCAGCGGGCGCCCATGAACCGGAACACGTCGCCCCAGGTGCTGCGCGCCCCCTCGGCCGCGCCGGCCCCGCGCTTGGGCTCCGGGATCAGGAAGATCAGGAACGCCAGCAGCAGCCCCGGCGCGCCGGTGGCCAGGAAGGCGAACCGCCAGGCCGGGACCAGGCCCAGCAGCGGCAGCTCGACCCCGTCGCGGGCGAAATGCAGCAGCAGCCCGCCGATCACCGTCGAGGCCTCCGACCCGATGGTGGCGCCGATGGTGTAGATGGACAGCGCGAAGGTCAGCCTGCGCCGGGGAAACATGTCCGACAGGATCGAATAGGCCGCCGGCGCCAGGGCCGCCTCGCCCGCCCCCACCAGGGTGCGCGCCGCCAGCAGCTGGGGAAAGTTCTGCGCCAGGCCGCAGGCGGTGGCCGCCCCGGCCCACAGCATGACCCCGAAAAAGATCACATAGCGCCGCGGCAGCCGGTCCACCGCCATGCCGAACGGCAGGCCGAGGACCGAATACAGCAGGGCGAAGGAGAAGCCCATCAACAGGCTCATCTGCGAGTCGGTGACCATCAGGTCGGCCTTGATGTCGCCGACCATCAGCGAGACGATCTGCCGGTCCATCATCGACAGCGCATAGAGGATCAGCAGCACGCCGACCGCCTTCCAGGCGGTCCAGGGAGCCGGATAGGCGGGCGCGGCGGCGGTCAGGGCGGAGGTCATGGGCCAACCTAGCCAGGAATTCCCCGCCGGCGCGGGAAAAAGCGCTTGGGCGGGCGGAAAAAGCCCGCCGCCCTCAGCATCCGGCCAGGGCCCGGGGGGGATCAGGCCGCGCCGGAACGCGGTCGCAACGAATCAGGACCGAATCGGCGACCGGGGGTGATTCAGCCTTTGTTCACCCCAACATATTGTATCTGAACGCCAATAGGCCACAAATGCCCGGGCAGGTCCGCCGCGCCGCCGGCGGGTTCGGCTTGACGCCGGACGCGGCGGTCCTCTATATCGCCGGCTCCCGCGCGGTCGCCCGTCCGCTGCGCCCGTATCCCTGCGAAGGTCACGTCATGACGCGCCGCTGCGAACTCACTGGAATCGGCCCGATGGTCGGCAACAATGTGAGCCACTCCAACACCAAGACCAAGCGCCGCTTCCTGCCGGCCCTGTCCCCGG
>CAXNKO010000265.1:0-4026 GCA_964202685.1 Caulobacterales bacterium | reverse complement strand
CCAACAGCATCTTCGGCGGGGCCGGCGACGATGTGATCCGGGGCGACGCCGGCCAGGACTATCTGCGCGGCGACGCCAGCGCCGATCGCCTGATCGGCGGGGCGGACTTCGACGACATCAACGGCAACAGCGGCTCGGACACCGCGTCTGGCGGAGATGGCGGCGACTGGGTGGTGGGGGGCCAGGACAATGATCTGCTGAACGGCGACGAAGGCGGCGACATCGTCTATGGCAACCTCGGCGCCGACACCTGCGATGGCGGCCCTGGCGACGACCTTCTGCGGGGTGGTCAGGGCGACGATTCTCTCAACGGCGGGGCCGGGAACGATTTTCTCAGCGGCGACCGTGGCAATGACACCCTCGCCGGCGGGACCGGGGCGGATGTCTTCAACATCTTCGTGGGCGCCGGTTCCGACCGGGTGCTGGACTTTTCCGCCGCCGATGGCGACCGGGTCAGGGTGGAGACATCGACCTACACCGTGGTTCAGAGCGGCGCCGATGTGGCCGTCGATCTGGGCGGCGGCGATCAGCTCCTGCTGGTGGGCGTGACCCTTTCCGCCCTGCCGGCCGACTGGATCGTATCGGGGTGAGCCGCCCGCTTCAGAGCGACTGGCCGTCGTCGAGGGTAATGACCGAGCCGGTGATGGTCCGCGCCGCGTCCGAAAGCAGATAGAGCACCACCGGGTCAAGGTCAGCCTCCTCCATCAGCCGCCGGCGCGGAAATCCCGCCAGCTGCTTCTTGCCGCCCTCGCTGTGGAACCAGTCGGCGTTAAGCTCGGTCTCGATATAGCCCGGGCAGACCACATTGACGTTGATCCCGCGGTTGGCCCACTCCCGCGCCAGGCTCTTGCCCAGCATCGCCACCCCGGCCTTGGAAGCGCAGTAGGCCGCCGCCCCGGGCAGCACCATGTGGGCGCCGATGGAGGCCACCAGCACGATGCGACCGCGTTGCGCCTCCCTCGGGAACGCCGCCATCATCCGTCGCGCCCCTTCGCGCGCGGTCAGGAAGGCGCCGGTCAGGTTCACCGAGAGCACGTTCTGGAACTCGGCGATGTCGATTTCCGCCGCCAGACCGACGCTGTTCATGCCGGCGTTGGCGATGACGCTATCGATGGGGCCCAGCGCCGCCTGGGCCTGGTCGAAGCCGGCGATCACCGAGGCCTCGTCCTGGACGTCCATGGTCACGGCCACCGCACGGCCGCCGGCGGCCTCGATGTCGGCGGCCAGGACGGTCAGTCGGTCGGTGCGTCGGGCGGCCAGCGCCAGACTGGCCCCCGCCGCGGCGGCGGCCTTGGCGAATTCGAGGCCGAGGCCTGAGGAGGCTCCAGTGATCAACAGGGTGCGGCCGGCGAGGGAAAGTGTCTGGTTCATCGGACCTTAATGCACGCCCGGCGCGGCCCCTCGCAAGGCCCGGCGGCGCCGAGGTTGTGAACGCCGCTGTCGATTAGCACGCTTGACACCCTCAACCGGGGACCCAATCTCATGTTGCGAGGGTGAAACAAGAGGATCGTCATGTCTATCCTGTCGAATATCGCCAAGTTGGGCGCGCTGGCCATTGCGACGACGGCGGTCATGGCCGCGGCGCCCGCCGCCAGCGCCAAGGACGCCTCCGGCCGCACCAGCTGCTTTTTCAGCACCGAATGGCGCGGCTGGAGTTCGCCCAGCCCCAATGTGATTTACCTGGATGTGGGCCGTCACCGGGTCTATCGCGTCGATGTCCTCGGCGGCGGGTCTCGTCTGAAATCGGGCGGCAACTATCTGGTCTCGCAATTGCGCGGTTCGAACTCGATCTGCTCGCACCTGGACCTCGACCTGGCGGTGGCCGACACCAACGGCTTCCAGATGCCGCTGATCGCCCAGAAGCTGACCCTGCTGACGCCGGAAGAAGTCGCCGCGATCCCGCGCAAGGACCTGCCGTAGAGCCCTGCCCCCTCACGATGGCTCATCGTGAGTGGGCAAGAAGGGCTCTCACTCTAAGTGGCGACCCTGTTCATCCCGGCAGGCTTGATTCAAGCCAGCCGGGACAGGGTCTAGTCCCGAGCATCTCGCGGGCGGTCTCGACCTCTGCTAAAGGGGTCAGATGCCGCGCGTCCTGATCTTCGAGCCCTCCTACCGTCGCATCGAGCCCCGGCTTGCCCCGTTGGCCGGGCGGTTCGAGTTGCTGCTGATGAACGCTCATGGGGAAATCTCCTGGGATGGCCAGCCCCTAAGCCGCGACGAGGCGCAGCCCGAGGTCGCCTGGACCAACACCGATGTGTTCGGATCGGCCCACAGCCGCGAGTTCTTCATCGCCCTGCTGAAATCCAAGGTGCTGACCTGGCTGCAGAGCGGTGGCGCGGGCTTTGAGCACCCGATGTTCGCCGGTCTGATCGAACGTGGCGTGCGGCTGACCAACAGCCATGCCCAGGCCGAAGCCATCGCCGAATTTGTGCTGGCCGGCGTCCTGGACCACTACCAGCGCGGCCCGGCCCGTCGCGCGGCCCAGGCGGCGGCGGATTGGCGGCGCATCCATTTCCGGGAGATTTTCGGGACCCATTGGCTGATCATAGGTTTCGGCGCCATCGGCCAGGCCACGGCGGCGCGGGCGCGGGCGTTTGGCGCGCGGACCACCAGTGTGCGTCGCTCACCCGGCGGCCATCCCCATGCCGACGCCATCGTCGGGCCGGATCAGGCCCTGGCCCTGGCGCCGGACGCCGATGTGGTGGTGCTGAGCCCGCCGCTCACCGACGAGACGCGCAACTTCGTCGATGCCCGCTTCCTGGCGGCGATGAAGCCGGGATCGGTGCTGGTCAATGCGGGACGCGGCGCCCTGGTCGACGAGGCGGCGCTGCTGGCGGCGTTGGATCGCGGCGCGCCCGAGCATGCGCTGCTCGACGTGTTCGCCACCGAGCCGCTGCCCGCCGACAGTCGGTTCTGGACCCACCCGCGCGTCGCCGTCACCGCCCACACGTCAGGGTTCACCGACGGCCAGCAGCGGCGCAACGACGAACTGTTCGTGGACAACCTCGGGCGTTACCTGCGTGGCGAGGCGCTGCGCAACGAGGTCAGCGGTTAGGCCGCGACGGCCGGATCCAGAGCCGCTTCCACGGCGTCCTCGACCCGCTCCAGCCAGATGAACTCCAGCCTGTCGCGGGCGTCGGGTGGGATGTCCTCATGGTCGCGGCGGTTGCGGGCCGGCAGCATGACGCGGGTCAGGCCGCAGGCGGCGGCGGCGACCACCTTCTCCTTGATCCCACCCACCGGCAGCACGATCCCGCGCAGGCTGATCTCGCCGGTCATGGCGGTGTCGGCTCGCACGGTGCGCCCGGTGACCAGCGAGGTCAGGGCCATGTACATGGCCACGCCGGCGCTGGGGCCGTCCTTCGGCGTCGCCCCGGCCGGCACGTGGATGTGGATATCGTTCTTATCGAAGAAGCTTGAGTCGGCCTTCAACGCCGCGAGGTCGCCCTTCACCAGGGTGAGCGCGGCCTGGACGCTCTCGCGCATGACCTCCCCCAACTGGCCGGTGACCACCAGCTTGCCGTTGCCGGGCGACTTGGCGGCCTCGATAAACAGGATGTCGCCGCCCACCGGGGTCCAGGCCAGGCCGGTGGCGACGCCCGGCACGCTGGTGCGCTGGGCGCATTCGTTCTCGAAACGCACCGCGCCCAGGATGTCGTGCAGGTCGGCCGGGCCGACCACGGTCTTCGCCCCGCCGCCCTCGGCGACCTTGACCGCCACATGGCGCAGCACCCGGCCGATCTCCCGCTCCAGATTCCGCACCCCGGCCTCGCGGGTATAGCCCATGATCAGGCCCTCGAGGGCGGCGGAGGTGATCTCGACCTGGTCGGCCGTCAGGCCGTTGGCGTCAAGCTGGCGGCCCATCAGAAAGCGTTTGGCGATCTCCAGCTTCTCCCCCGCCGTGTAGCCGGCCAGGCTGATGATCTCCATACGGTCGCGCAGGGGGCCTGGGATGGTGTCCAGCATGTTGGCGGTGGTCAGGAATGCCACCCGGCTGAGGTCGAACGGCGCGCCCAGATAGTTGTC
>CAXNKO010000264.1:0-4028 GCA_964202685.1 Caulobacterales bacterium | reverse complement strand
CACGACGATGCCCATTTCCATCGTCAACAGCACGGCCGACTGGGTCTACCTCAAGGCCCTGCAGAAATACCCCAACCTAAAGATCGTGCTGTCCGAGGGCGGCATCGGCTGGATCCCGTATTTCCTCGAGCGCGCCGATTTCACCCACGAGCATCACAGAGCCTGGACGCATTCGCCGCTCGGCAAGAAGAAGCCCAGCGAGGTGTTCCGCGAGCACTTCATCACCTGCTTCATCGACGACAAGTTCGGCCTGGCGAACCTGGACTGGATCGGCGAGGACCTGGTCACCTACGAGTGCGACTACCCGCACTCCGACACCCTGTGGCCCTACGCTCCGGAACGCCTGTTCGAGACCATCAAGCATCTCTCGCCTGAGAAGATCGCCAAGGTCACGCACCTGAACGCCATGCGCACCTTCCACTTCGACCCGCTGACGATTCTCGGCCGCGAGAACTGCACGGTGGGCGCGCTGCGGTCGAAGGCCCAGCACGTGGACACCTCGCCGCAGTCATACGGCGGCGTGTCGCCGCTGAAGGCCGGCGAGGCGCCGCGCCCGATCACGTCCGGCGACATCCAGGCGATGTTCCAGCAAAAGGAAGACGCCTAGGAGAGAAGGGGGGCTCGCACGCCGCCTGTCGAAACGAAGGTAGGCGGGGCGGTTGACACCACCCCGCCCGCGCTTCATAGACGCTCCCTTCCGCCGCCGGGCTCGCCCGCGCGGGCAGGAAACCTATGACGGGTTGATGCGAAGCCGCCGTTGCGATTGCGCTTTCCGCTGATGGAAGCGCCGGCCCGCGTCGAAGATGAGCTACTCATGTCCAAGCGCCATAGCGCCAAGTACAAACTCGACCGCCGGATGGGCGAAAATATCTGGGGCCGGCCCAAGTCCCCCATCAACTCCCGCTCCTACGGCCCTGGCCAGCACGGCCAACGCCGCAAGCAGAAGGTCTCCGACTTCGGCTTGCAGCTGCGCGCCAAGCAGAAGCTGAAGGGCTATTACGGCGACCTGACCGAAAAGCAGTTCAGCCGCACCTATGACGAGGCATCCCGCCGCAAGGGCAACACCTCGGAGAACCTGATCGGCCTGCTGGAGTCCCGCCTGGACGCCGTGGTCTACCGGGCCAAATTCGTGCCCACCCCCTTCGCCGCGCGCCAGTTCGTCAACCACGGCCATGTGATGGTCAACGGCAAGCGGGTGAACATCCCCTCATACCGCTGCAAGGCCGGCGACGTGGTCACCGTGCGCGAGCGTTCGCGCAACATGGCCCTGGTGCTGGAAGCCCTGCAGTCGGGCGAACGCGACACCCCGGACTATATCGAGGTGGACGTGAAGGCCATGACCGCCCGCTACATCCGCATGCCGGAGTTCTCCGAGGTTCCCTATCCGGTGAAGATGGAACCCAACCTCGTGGTCGAATTCTACGCCTCATAGGGTGGTTTCTGCGCCTACGCAGGGCAGGGCTACTGGATCCACCCGATAGCTGATCCTTCTCCCCGCCTGGGGAGAAGGTGGCCGCGAAGCGGACGGTTGAGGGGTCTCGCGGCGCAAGCCGCGAGCAGCAAGGGCTCTTATCTCCAACGCGGTGCAGCCCCTCATCCGACCCCTCTCCGCGGGGCCACCTTCTCCCTGGAGGGAGAAGGGCGTTGAGATGCGTGAATGCAGCGGCCGGCCGGCGAGACTATGAACTTGGGGCAAGTTCGCCCCAGCGTCTCAGGCCAGCACGCCCTGCGCGGCCATCAGGGTCTTGAGCTCCCCCGACTGGAACATCTCGCGCACAATGTCGGAGCCGCCGACGAATTCGCCCTTCACATAGAGCTGCGGGATGGTCGGCCAGTCCGAGAAGGTCTTGATGCCGTCGCGCAGGCCGGCGTCCTGCAGCACGTCGACGCCGACGAAATCCACCCCCAGGTGGTCGAGAATCTGCACCACCGTGGCGGAGAAGCCGCATTTGGGCTGCTCGGGCACGCCCTTCATGAACAGCACCACGGCGTTGTCGGCCACGGTCTTGGCGATGAAGGCGTGGGCCGGGTCGGTGGCGGTTTCGGTCATGTTGCGTCTTTCAGCGAATGCGGTTGGCCGAAGAGCTAGGGAGCCCGAGGCCTTAGGTCAAGTTCGCTCAGGCCTGCTTGCGCACCGCATCATGGCCGAAGCGGGCCATTTCGATCTGGGCGCCAAGACTGGACGGCGGCTCGCGCTCCGGCGTCGCGGCGACCAGGGCGATGTGGGCGGGGTCGGTGATCTCGAACTGAATGGTCGCCAGCGCCGGCTCGATCAGGGCGTAGGCGATGCACAGCTCCTCGGCCGACCAGTTCTGCGTGCTGTGCAGGAAGGCGTAGGTGCCCACGTCGGCCAGCGGATTTTGCCGGGTGCGCTTCATGACCTCCGGGGTCTGGCTGGGCCTGGGCGGGACGATCAGGTCGCCCGGGGCCGCGTCGTAGGCGATGGTCACCATGTCCTTCTCCGAGGCGTCCCGCAGCAGCTGGCGCGCCTTCCTTTCGGAGGCGATGTTGTAGGGTGTGGCCAACACTTCGAAGGCGGGATCGGCGACGGCGGTCTGCAGCGCCTCGCCCGCGCCGCGAAGTCCCAATTGCAGCACGAACCGTTTGGCGCGCAGCTGTTCCAGATAGGCGTGGGCCTGGGGCGTCAGTGTGTGGAACGCTGTCTCGTCCAGCATCAGCACATCGAAATAGCGCGCCCCGGAATATTTGAGCCCGTCGCGGACCGAGTCGGCGATGGCCTGGGCGGTGAGCGCCTGGCGGGAGTCGCCGCGGAGGGTCCAGATCAGGAACAGCAGCCGGCGGTCGACCGCCTGCAGGGCCAGGCCGACGCCGCCGGCCAGCGGCGCGCTGCGGTCGGCCAGGTCAAAGCAGTTGATGCCGTTCTCCAGGCCGGCGAAGATCACCCCGCGCCAGCCTTCGGCGGAGGCGTGGGCGTGGGTGGCGTGGAGCGCCAGACTCACCGCCGAAACCGTTTTTCCGGTCATGCCAAAGGGACGAAATCGCATGGAGGCGTCAGTCCGGAGCCGAGGTTTCCAGCGCCAGGGCGTGCAGTTCGCCGCCGACCCTGCCCTTCAGGGCGCCGTAGACCATCTGGTGTTGCTTGATGCGGGAAAGGCCGCGGAACGCCGCCGACTTGATCCGCGCGCGATAATGGTCCCCGTCGCCGGCCAGGTCATCGACCTGGATCTCGGCGTCCGGGAAGGCCGCGCGCAATGAGGCCTCAAGTTCGGCTATGGGCATCGGCATGGCGATCCCTCCACTGGGTTGAAATTCGTGCTCTAGAAACCTTAACGACCTGCTAGCGGAAAGGCCGCCCCATGGGGAAAACATTCATCGCCGCCCTGGCCGCGCTCGCCTTGAGCGGCTGCGCCATGGTCACGTCGGACAAGCCGCTGTTCGCGCCGGCCGATGCGGCGGGCGCCGCGGTGCTGCGGCCGGGCCTGTGGAGCATGGCGGGGGAGGCCGACTGCGCCTATGACGCCAAGGCGCCGCGCCAGGAGTGGCCAAGATGCGCCAACGCCACCGTCGTGCGCGCCGCGACCTTTTCCAATGGCAAGGACGAGACCCTCGGTTATCTGCTGACCGGCGGCGAACCGCCCGTGCTGCAGGTCATGCGCCCGGACGGTGAGAAGGAGGGCCCGCCGGTGGTCTACGCCGGTCTGCGCGCCACGGCGTTCGACGACCAGAAGCGCGCCACCGCCGTGCGCGTTTGGTTTGCGCTGTGCGCCAAGCCGGCCACCTCCGGCGGCAATCTGAGCCCGGGCCCCACGACCCTGCTGCCGGGCCTGACCCTGCGGCCCGGCGGCGGCCAGGAGTGCTACGCCAAGGCCCAGGGCCCGGTGCGCAACGCCGTCAGGCAGAGCGAGATCTGGATCGCCGGCGGCGGCGACAAGGACATGGCGCTGGAGGCCCGCTGGGTCCGCGACGGGGAAAATTAGACCGGAGTTGAAACCGCGTCATAGCCCTCGTCCAGAAACTGGACCAGGCAGATGCCGTGGCCGAAGGGATCAGCCAGCACCGCGATGCGA
>CAXNKO010000263.1:0-4037 GCA_964202685.1 Caulobacterales bacterium | reverse complement strand
CCATATGGTCGAAATCCGATTCGAAGGTGCCAAGCCCCTGGGTGATCGAACGAATCTCCGCGATCAGATCAAGCCGCTCGCTCTGGGGAAGGTAGGCTTCGATACGCTCCCAGGCCGGCCAGCCCTCCCGAGGTCCGAAGCCGAGGATCTGGCCGCGCCGGGACGACAGCGCCGAGGTTATGTTGGAGAGACTGGTCGACGGCGCGAAGACCACGATCTTCTCAATCGGCTCCAGCAGTACCGAACCACAGCCCCGCAGCCCCTCCTCAATGGCCAGGCGTCCGGCGGCCCGGAAGGCCATTTCGGATGAATCGACACTATGGTGACTGCCGTCGATCAAGGTCACTTCCAGGTCCACCACCGGAAACCCCAGCGGCCCGCGGGTCAGGCCATCCCGTGCGCCCTGCTCTACGGCCGGGATCCACTGTTTGGGCACCACGCCGCCGGTGACCCGGGGGGTGAAGGTGAAGCCGGAGCCCCGATCCATGGGCCGGATCTCCACCACCACGTCGCCGAACTGCCCATGGCCGCCGGTCTGTTTCTTGTGGCGGCCGCGCTGGGTCACCCCCTTGACGATGGTCTCCCGGTAGGGCGTGCGCGGCCGCGTGGTGTCCACCTCGACGCCGAACCGACGCTTCAGGCGGTCCAGCGCCAGGCGCACGTGACCGTCCCCCTGCCCGGCCAGCAGCACCTGGCCCATCTCGGCGTCGTGGATCAGTTCAAGGCCGGGGTCCTCCTCGACGAGCTTCGCCAGAGCGCCGGAGACCCGCACGTCGTCCTGGCGGTTCTTGGCGGCCACGCCAACCGCATAGAGCGGCGGCCGCCTGGGTGCGAAGCTGCGGGTCTGCGCGGGCCGACCATTCAGGGAGACGATGTCGCCGGCGCTCACATGCTCCAGCTTGCCGATGGCCACCACGTCCCCCGACTCGGCGGCGGCGATCTTCTTCAAGGCCGCGCCCTGCACCGCGAACAGGCCGCCGGCGCGCCCATGCTCGCCGCTGGCGAGGGTCAAGTCGGAACCGTCCGGCAGCTTGCCGCCCAGCACACGCGTGTAGGCAAGCCGGCCGGCCTGGCCCGCGTAGCTGGTCTTCAGGACATAGGCGCCGGGGCCGGTGAGACCCAGCCGCGCGGCGGTCACCTCGGGGGACGGCGTCTCGTGCCGTAGCGCCTTCAGCAGCCGGGTGATCCCGAACCCGTTCTGGGCCGAGCCGAAGAACACCGGCACGATCAGGCCCTCGTTCATCTCCCGCACCAGGTCGGCGAACACCAGGTCGCGGCTGGGGGTGACGTCGGTCAATAGCTGCTCCATCAGCTCGTCGTCGAAGTCCGCCAGCTGCTCCAGCATGTGGAACCGCGCGTCGGCTTCGATGGCGGCGATGTCGGGGGTAAGCTCGATCTGCTGCGAGGGCTGGCCCTGACGGTAGATGAAAGCGCGCTCCAGGGCGAGATCGACGAAACCCGTCACCTTCTCCCCGTCGAGAATGGGGAGTTGGCGCGCCACCAGCGGTTTGGCGCTCACTGGCGCCAGGGCGGCCAGCAGATCGTCGATCGGCCCCCGGGCCAGGTCCATCTTGTTGACGAACAGCGCCCGCGGCACGCCCAGCCGCTCCAGCTCCTGCAGGATCGGCTGCAGCAACGGCGCCTTGGCCGCGTCGGGATCGGCGACGATCAGCGCCAGGTCCACCGCCGCCAGCGCCGCGTCGGCCTCGGCGGAAAACTCCACCGAGCCGGGACAATCGACGACGGCGTAGCGATCGCCGAGAAACTCGAAGTTGGCGAGGTTCATCTCCACGGAGTGCCCTCGCACCTTGGCCTCCGGGCTTGAATCCCCCACCTGCTTGTCGGTCAGCCCCCCGGGGCGGCGGTCAATCGCGCCAACCGCCAGCAACATGGCCTCGAGCAGGGTCGTCTTCCCCGCGCCGGTCGGTCCGACCAGCGCGAGGCTCCTCACCAATCCGTTCGCCGAGTGTGGCATGCGTCATCCTCCCATGTCTGTGGCGCCGGGAGGATGCGTCAGCATCAGGACGCTACGCATCCGCGGCGCTATTTACGCCGGAACGGCCGCAGCCCTGGGGCTTTCGCCGCCTGAATTCAGACTATGCCCATATGGAGGCCTTCGCCAACCTACGAAACGCGGCTATGCGCGGCTATGCGCGTTGGACGCGGCCGCCCGGCGCGATAGAGTTCAGATATCGACGTCTGAACGCAGGGAGTGGCAGGTGATGTCGGATCGAGACGGCCCGTGGCGGCCAGCGCCGCAGGCGCCACCGCCCAGCCGCCGCCTCGGGCTGGTCTTCTGGCTCGCCCTGGCCGGCATGGCGGTGATCGCCGTCTGGGCGCTCGCGGAACGCTTTCCCGGTGCGGTCGGCGACGGCGCGGTCGACGCGGTGCGTTTCGGCCTGTTGGCGGCGCTTGCGGTGGCGCTGTTGGCCAGGCTGCGCATGGGCGCCGGGCAGACGCTCCGCACCGTGAGCCTCTGGCTGGCCATCGTTCTGGTGGTGGTGGTGGGCTACAGCTACCGCAGCGAACTGGGTGACGTGGGCCTGAGGGTGCGCGGCGAGTTGCAGCCCGGCCGCGCCATGACCACAGCGCCCCGCGAGATGGTGGTCGCCCGCGACGGCGACGGTCACTTCACCGTCCAGGGCCGGGTCAACGGCCAGGTTGTGCTGTTCCTGGTCGACACCGGCGCCAGCGGCATCCTGCTCAGCCCCGACGACGCCCGTCGCGCCGGACTTGATATGGCCGGCATGCGGTTCGACCGGCTGGCGGAGACCGCCAACGGCGTCGGCCGCAGCGCCAACGTCACCGTCGCTCAACTCGAAATCGGCGACCTGCACCTCCAGGATATCGACATGTCGGTGAACCAGGCCCCCCTCAGCGTCTCGCTGCTCGGCATGAGCTTCCTCAACCGGCTGGAGTCGTTCCAGGTCAAGGGCGACCGATTGTACCTTAAATGGCGCGGCTGAGCGGCGAATGAACGGAGCGCGACATGGCCGCCTGGTCTGATGGATACCACACCGACATCCAGTATACCGCCAAGTCCTACGCCGAATTGGCGCCTGGCTTCCTCGCCTTCGCCTGTCTTCGCCAGGGCGTGCGGCCGCCGGATTTCGGGCCGGGCTCCACCTATCTGGAGCTGGGCTGCGGCCAGGGCTTCGGCCTCAACATCCTCGCCGCGGCCAATCCCGCCGCGTCGTTCTGGGGCGTGGACTTCCATCCGGCGCAGATCGACAACGCCATTCGCCAGGCCCGGGCCGGGGGGCTCTCGAACGTCATCTTCGAAGACTTGAGCTTCGAGCAGCTACTCGCCCTGCCCGACGGCCACCTGCCCAGGTTCGATGTGATTACCCTGCATGGGGTCTACAGCTGGGTCAGCGCGGAGAACCGCGCGATCATCGTGCGCATTCTCGACAAGCTGCTGAAGCCCGGCGGCATGGTCTATGTCTCCTACAATTGCATGCCCGGCTGGGCCGGCCTCGCGCCGCTGCAAAACCTGATCGCCGAACACGCCGCCCGTACATCCGGATCGCCGCAAACCCGGGTCGTCGCGGCCCTGCAAGCCGCCCGGCAGATGGCGGAGGCCAAGGCCGGGTATTTCGAACAGATTCCATTCCTGAAGGAACGTATCGAGGAGGCGTTGCGCGAAAGTCCCGCCTATCTGGTCCACGAGTATCTCAACCAGAGTTCGCAACCGCTGTTTCATGCCGAGGTGGTCAGGGCGTTTGATGACGCGCGGCTGTCCTACGCAGCCTCGGCCGGCCTCGCCGACGACCTCGTGCATCTCGCCGCGCCGGCGGCCATGCAAAAGCAGATCCTGGAGACCCACGACCGGACCTGGCGCGAAACCCTGCTGGATTACGCCAGCGCCAAGTCATTCCGGCGGGACATTTTCGTTCGCGGCCGCAACGCGTTGACGCCGTTCGAGCGCGATGCGTTGATGGACGGCTGGAGCTTCGCCCTGGTCACGCCGCCCGCCGACGTGGTGACCGAGTTTCCCGTGCCGATCGGCCGCATGACCGGCCATCCGGCGGTCTATG
>CAXNKO010000262.1:0-4042 GCA_964202685.1 Caulobacterales bacterium | reverse complement strand
AGATCGATGCGAATGGACCGCGCCGAGGGGCCGTCGCCAATGATCAGATCGAGGACGTGGTCCTCCATGGCCGGATAGAGGATCTCCTCCACATTGGCGGCCAGGCGGTGGATCTCGTCGATGAACAGGACGTCGTTGGGCTCCAGGTTGGTGAGGATGGCGGCCAGGTCGCCGGCCTTGGCCAGCACCGGCCCGGAGGTGGCGCGGAAATTCACCCCCAGCTCCCGGGCGACGATCTGGGCCAGGGTGGTCTTGCCCAGCCCGGGGGGACCGAACAGCAGCACATGGTCCAGGGCCTCGCCGCGGGACCGGGCGCCGTCGATGAACACCTTCAGATTGGCCTTGATCGGCGCCTGGCCGACGAATTCAGCCAGGGTCTGGGGGCGCATGGCCTTGTCGGAGCCCTCGTGGGGGGCGGGTTCGCCGGACACCAGCCGGGTCACCGGCCCAGCTCCTGCAGGGCGGCCTTGATCACCGCCGAGACCTGGGCCGTCTCGCCAAGCTTCAGCACCGCATGCTCCACCACCCGGCGGGCGGCGGGCTCGGCCACGCCCAGGCCCATGAGGGCGGCCACGGCCTCACCGGCGGCCGACGGCGGCGGCGGGGCGTGGTGGGCGTCGGGGGCGAAGGCGCCGGCCACGGCGCCCTCGGTGAGCGGCTTGTCCTTCAGCTCGGTGACGATGCGCAGGGCGAGCTTGGGACCCACCCCCTGGGCGCGGGCCACGGCGGCCTGGTCGCCGCGGGCGGCGGCGGCGGCGAGCTCGGCGGGGGAAAGCACGTCCAGCACCCCCAGGGCGGCCTTGGGGCCCACCCCCTGGATCGCCTGCAGGATCACGAACACCCGGCGTTCGTCACGGCCGAGGAAGCCGTAGAGCCGCGTGCCGGTGGCCTCCGACCACTGGGTCTCCACATGCAGCAGCGCCTCGTCGCCGATGGCCGGCAGCCGGCCGAGGGTGCGCGATCCGCAGCGGACCACGTAGCCCACCCCGGCCACATCGATGAGCGCGTCCTCCTCGCCCACCTCGGCCACGGTTCCGCGCAGACGGCCGATCATGCCGCGCTCCCCAGCACGCGGGCGCGGCGGGCGTGGGCGTGGGTGATGGCGACGGCGAGGGCGTCGGCGGCGTCGGCCTTGACCTCGCCGGCGGCGGGGATCAGGCGGCGGACCATGAAGGCCACCTGGGTCTTGTCGGCCCCGCCAACCCCCACCACCGCCTTCTTGACCACGGTGGCGGCGTATTCGGCCACCGGCAGGCCGGCGCGGGCCGGCGCGATCAGGCTGGCGGCGCGGGCGTGGCCGAGCTTGAGCGCGGAGCCGGCGTTGTTGGCCATGAAGGTCTCCTCCACGGCCGCCTCATGGGGGGCGTGTTCGGCGAGCACCGCGGTGACCGCCTCGAACAGGAACAACAGCCGCTCGGCGAAGGCCAGGGTCTCGGGGGGCGCGATCACCCCGTGGGCCACATGGGCCAGCCGCGAGCCGGTGATGGTCACCACCCCCCAGCCGGTGCGGCGCAGGCCCGGGTCGAGGCCAAGGATGCGGACGGGGACAGGCGTCATGGGGTTGGGGCGACTCACGATCCAACGTTCGGGGTATGTTCTAGCGCGGGCATGAGTCAGGGGGAATGGTTAACGGCGGGTTATACATGGAACATTGGACGGTGCGGCGGCGCCTACGCCACCACCTCCTGCAGCACCTCGAAGCCCTCGAACTGGGGGTGGCCGGCGTAGATCGGCTTCACCGAACCGGCGCCGGCGTGGGCGCGGCGGAAGGCCTCCGACTTGGTCCAGGCCTCGAACGCCCCCCGCGAAGCCCAGGTGGAATGGGATGAATAGAGGGTGTGGTCCTCGGTGGTGGGGCCCTTGAGCAGGTGGAACGACTCGAAGCCCGGCACCCCTTTGAGGAAGGTGTCGCGGCCCAGCCACACCTCCTCGAAGGCGGCCTCCTGGCCGAGCAGCACCTTGAAGCGGTTCATGGCGATGAACATGGGCGGGGTCCTAGGCGCCGACCGGCGCCGGCTGAGACCGCGCCAGGCCGCGGAGCAACAGCGCGCGTTCGTCCTGGGGCGGGCGGGAATCGTCGCCGATCACATAGACCGGCGGGGCGGGACGGTAGTTGATGAACGACAGGCCCGGATCGCCGCTGGTGAAGCCGTAGCGGGTCTCGGCGTCCACGGCGAGCACCGAGCCGCGGCCATAGCCCAGCCGGCCCAGCTTGATCTCGCCGGCGGTGACCACGATGATCTCGTCCTCGGTGTGATAGTGGCGCTCCACCTTCAGGCCGGGGGGCAGCTGGTTGCCGTGCAGCCACACCTCGCAGGTGGGGCAGGCGGCGTCGGCGTAGAGGGCGCGGCCGACGGCGCTCTTGGCCTCGACGCCGCGCATCACCCGGGCGCCGGCCAGCACATGGGTGTGTCCGCCTTCGCGCCCGGCGGCGGCGGCGTGGTCCTCGGGGCGGTGGAAGTGCAGCACTGTGGCCGGGGTTTCGCCGGCCTGGATCACCCCATGGCCGCCGTGCTCGACCACGAAGGCCTCATCGACGGTGAGGGTCTGGCGGTCGGCGGTCACCGCGCCTTCCCAGACATAGACCAGATGGTCCTGGGCGGGGCCGTTCCATTCCAGGCTGGCGCCGGGCGCCAGGGTGTGGGCCCACATCAGCAGCGGCCGGTCCTCGCCGGCCATCACCGGGCGGGTGGCGACCTCGCCGCCGGCGGCGACCCCGGCGCGGGCGGGGACGGGGCCATAGGCTGCGTCTTCGATCCGGGTTACGACCGAGGCCATGGGAACTCCGCGTCTTGGGTTGCCTGGATAGCGGCGCGGATCGTCGGCCCGAACGGCGGCGGCGTCAACCGGTGCGCCGGACGCCCTCAGTCCCAGGCCAGCGGCAGGTCGTGGAGGGAGACCACGCCGGCGCCGTTGGAATAGAGCTCGGCGCCGGGCTTGAGCCGGAACGGCGGCATGGCCTTCAGCCACTCCTCCAGGGCGATCACCGCCTCGCGCCGGGCCAGGTGGGAGCCGATGCAGCGGTGCGGTCCGTAGCCAAAGGCGGCGTGGCGGTTGGGGCTGCGGGCATAGTCGATGGCGGCCGGGTCGGGGAATTCGGCCGGGTCGCGGCTGGCCGAGGTCATCGGCATGGAGACGTAGTCGCCGGGCTTGAGGTGGTAGCCGGCCACGGTCACCGGCTTGGCGACGATCCGGCCGGTGGTCACCACGCTGTGAGCGCGGATCAGCTCCTCCACGGCGTCGGCGATCCGCTCCGGGTTGGCGCGCAGCCGGGCCTGGCCTTCGGGGTCCAGGGCCAGGTGGCGGAACACATAGCCCAGGGTGCTGGTGACGGTGTCCAGCCCGCCGATGAACAGCATGAAGCAGATGCCCATGATCTCGTCGGCGGTGCAGGGCCGCCCGTCGACCTCGGACTTCACCGCGAAGCTGATCAGGTCGTCGGTGGGGTTGGCGCGGCGGTCGTCGATGTGGCCCTTGAGATAGTCGCGGAGCGCGCGGACCGACTCCACCTGGCCGGTGGGCCCGGGGTGCAATATGCCCTCCTCGATCTCCACCAGCTCATCGATGCGGTCGAGGGGCAGGCCCATCAGCTCCAGGAAGATGGAGACCGGAAAGGCGCGGCCGAAGGCCTGGATGAACTCGCATTGCTTCCCGGCGGCCAGGGGGGCGATCAGTTCGGCGGCCCGCGCGCGGATATTGCCCTCCATCGCGGCCATGCGCTTGGGGGAGAAGATCGGGTTCATCAGGGTGCGGAAATGGCCGTGCTCGGGGGGGTCCATGTCGGTGGGCACCAGCTTCCAGCTGTCGCCCACCATCTGGCCCATGGCCCGGGTGCCGCCACTGCGGAAGGTCTCATGATCCTGCAGGATGCGGCGGATGTCCTCGGCGTGGGTGAACACCCAGTCGCCAGGGGTCCCCACCGCCGGATGGCGCGGATAGGGCGTGTAGAACACCCGCCGCTGGGCGCGGATGTCGTCCCAGCGCTTCTGCGGGTCGGCGCGCAGTTCGGGGTCGTTGTGGAAGTCGAACACGAACACCGCCT
>CAXNKO010000261.1:0-4051 GCA_964202685.1 Caulobacterales bacterium | reverse complement strand
GCTCCTTGAACAGGCCGGCCATGTCCTCGATGGACTCCATGTCGCGGCCCTGGCGCGACAGCGCCGACAGGCAGGCGAAGAAGCCGGTCACATCGACCATGTAGAGGACCATGAACATCAGCATGGCCTGCACCCCCTCGGCCCCGCCGGAGGCCAGGCCCAGGATCGCGTAGCCGACATTGGCGATGGAGGAATAGGCCCACAGGCGCTTGAGGTTCGTCTGCGCCAGGCCGGCGAAGGCGCCCACCGCCACCGAGGCCAGGGCCAGGATCACCAGCACCTGCTGCCACTGGGCGACGGCGCCGGCGAAGCCCTCGCCCAGCACCCGGGCGAACAGCACCATGGCCGCCAGCTTGGGGGCGGCGGCGAAGAAGGCCACCACCGGGGTCGGCGCGCCCTCATAGACGTCCGGCGTCCACATGTGGAATGGCGCGGCGGAGACCTTGAACGCCAGGCCGCAGATCAGGAACACCAGGCCGAACAGCAACCCTGTTCCCGCACCCGCCTGCACCGAATGGGCGATGTCGCCAAACAAGGTCGAACCGGCGAACCCATAGATCAGCGACGCGCCATAGAGCAGCAGGCCGGACGACAGCGCCCCCAGCACGAAATACTTCAGCCCCGCCTCCGACGCCTTGGCGTTGTCGCGGTGCATGGCGGCCAGCACATAAAGCGCCAGGGAATGCAGCTCCACCCCCACATAGAGCGAGATCAGGTCGCCGGCCGAGACCATCATCCCCATGCCCAGCGCCGCCAGGATGATCAGCACCGGGAACTCGAAGTTGCGCACGCCCCGGCGGGCGAACCAGCCCTGGCCCAGCGGGATGCAGACGGCGCTGGCGGCATAGATCGCCACCTTGGCGAACACCGAGGCCTGATCAGCCACCATGCCGCCGGCGAAACCACGCCCCAGGGGTCCGGTGGCGGCCGCTACGCCGGCGGCGGCCAGGGCCAGGATCGCGGCGGTGATGAACACCCCGCCGGTCCTGGGCTGGAACGCCCCCCAGACCAGCAGCAGCATGGCCGAACAGGCCAGGATCAGTTCCGGAACCGCCAGGCCTAGGTCATGGGAAAAGCTCATGATCGCCTCACCCGCCGATCGCGGCGTTATAGGCCGTGACCAGATGGTCGACGGAGGTCTGGGTGATGTCGAACACCAGTCCGGGCTGCACCCCCAGGATCAGGGTGGCGGCGATCAGCGGCGCGAAGATCGCCGCCTCGCGCCAGTCAAGGTCGGTGCTCTCGGCCAGGGCCGGATTGACGATCTGGCCGAATATCACCCGCCGGTAGAGCGACAGCGCATAGACCGCCGAGAGGATCACACCGGTGGTGGCGATCACCGCCGTCCAGGTGGAGGCCCGGTAGGTCCCGGTCAGGGTCAGGATCTCGCCCACGAAGCCCGAGGTGCCCGGCAGGCCGACATTACCCATGGTGAACAGCATGAACACCGCCGCGTACCAGGGCATGCGGTTCACCAGCCCGCCGTAGAAGGCGATCTCGCGGGTGTGCATGCGGTCGTAGACCACGCCGACGCAGAGGAACAGCGCCGCGGAGATCACCCCGTGGCTGAGCATCTGGTAGATCGCCCCCTGCTCGCCCACCGCATTGCCGGAGAAGATGCCCATGGTCACGAAGCCCATGTGCGCCACCGACGAATAGGCGATCAGCTTCTTCACGTCGGTCTGCCGGAACGCCACCAGCGACGTATAGACGATGGCGATGGCCGAGAGCGCGAACACCAGCGGCGTGAACAGCGCCGAGGCGTCGGGGAACATCGGCAGCGAGAAGCGCATGAAACCGTAGCCGCCGAGCTTCAGCAGGATGCCGGCCAGGATCACCGAACCGGCGGTGGGCGCCTCCACGTGGGCGTCGGGCAGCCAGGTGTGCACTGGCCACATGGGCATCTTCACCGCGAAGGAGGCGAAGAAGGCCAGCCACAGCCAGGTCTGCACGCCCTCGCTGAACTCAAAGGTCATCAGCTCGGGGATCGATGAGGTGTGGGCGATGCCGATCATGGCCAGGATCGCCGCCAGCATCAGCACCGAACCCAACAGGGTGTAGAGGAAGAACTTATAGGCCGCATAGACCCGGTTCTTGCCGCCCCACACCCCGATGATCAGGAACATCGGCACCAGGCCGAATTCGAAGAAGATGTAGAACAGCACCAGGTCCAGGGCGCAGAACACCCCGATCACCAGGGTCTCTAGCGCCAGGAAGGCGATCATGTATTCCAGCACGCGCTTGTCGATGGTCTTCCAGGACGCGGCGATGCACAGCGGCATCAGAAATGCGGTCAGCGGCACGAACAGCACCGAGATCCCGTCGACCCCCATCCGGTAATGCAGGCCGGCGAACCAGGGCGCGTCCTCCACGAACTGGAAACCCGGGTCGTTCGGGTCGAACTGCGTCACCAGCAGGATTGACAGGGCGAACACCGCCAGGGTGGTGGCCAGCGCGATCCAGCGGGCGGCGTTTGCCGCCGGCTCGCCCGCGCCGTTGGGCTTGGCCAGCAAGCGCAGCGCCAGGATGGCGGCGACCCCGATCAGCGGGGCGAAGGTGATGAGGGATAAGAGCCCGGTCATGGTCTAGCCCCAGGCCCAGAGCGCGAAGGTCAGCAGTCCCGCCACCCCCAGCAGCATCACGAAGGCGTAGTGGTAGACATAGCCGCTCTGCACCCGGCTGGCCCCCTTGCCCACCAGTTGCGAAACGGCTGCGACCCCATCGGGGCCGAAGCCGTCGATGACCTTCTGGTCGCCGCCCTTCCAGAACAGGTCGCCGAAGAATTTGGCCCCGCGGACGAAGGTGGCCTCATAGAGCTCGTCGAAGAACCACTTGTTGTAGAAGAACAGGTAGAGCGCGCCGCGGTTGGCCGCCAGCTTCGCCCCCAGCCCCTCGCGCCAGATGTACATATAGGCCGCGACCAGGAGCCCGATCACCGACACCACCAGCGGCGCCCAGACCACCCACATCGGCGCGTGATGGGCTGCCTCCGCGTGGACCGCCGGCGCATGAAAGATCGCCCCGCGCCAGAAATCCGCCTGTTCGGGTCCGATGAACTGGTGGTGGAACAGAAAGCCCGACGAGATCGCCCCCGCCGCCAGCACCAGCAGCGGGAGGCGCATGCTCCAAGGGCTCTCGTGCGGCTTGTGGTCATGACCGCCATGATCGGGTTCGCCATGGGCCGCCGCCGCCGGCGCGTGGTCGTCATGGGCCGCGCCATGGTCGTGGTCGCGGTTGTGCCAGTGGTGCTGCAGGTCCTCAGGCGTCCAGCGGGCGTGGCCGTTGAAGGTGAAGAACGCCACCCGCCAGGAATAGAAGGCGGTCAGGCCGGCCACCAGCACGCCGATGAAGAAGGCGAAATAGCCCATCGGGTGGCCCGCCCCGCCGGCTTCATAGGCGGCGTGGATGATGGCGTCCTTGGAATAGAAGCCGGCGAAACCCCACTCCACCCCGGGAATGCCCAGGCCGGTGATGGCGATGGTGCCCACGGTCATCACGCCAAATGTCCATGGCATGAATTTCATCAGGGCGCCGTAGCGGCGCATGTCCTGCTCGTGGGCCATGCCATGGATCACCGAGCCCGCGCCCAGGAACAGCAGCGCCTTGAAGAAGGCGTGGGTGAACAGGTGGAACATCGCCGCCTGATAGGCGCCCACGCCGGCGGCGAAGAACATGTAGCCCAGCTGCGAACAGGTGGAATAGGCGATCACCCGCTTGATGTCGTTCTGGGCCAGCCCCACCGTGGCCGCGAACAGCGCCGTCACCGCCCCGACCACCGTGACGATAGTCTTGGCCACCGGCGCATATTCGAACATCGGCGACAGCAGGCAGACCATATAGACGCCGGCGGTCACCATCGTCGCAGCATGGATGAGCGCGGAAACAGGCGTCGGGCCTTCCATGGCATCGGGCAACCAGGTATGCAGCAGGAATTGCGCCGATTTGCCCATTGCGCCCATGAACAGCAGGAGGCTGATCATCGTCATCGCGTTCACATCCATGCCGAACACGTGCACGGTTTTTTGTGCAAGGCCCGGCGCGGCGGCGAAGA
>CAXNKO010000260.1:0-4066 GCA_964202685.1 Caulobacterales bacterium | reverse complement strand
CGCCAGCCCGCCCACCGCGCGGCGGCCGAAGCCGGCCAGCACCGCCGCCGCCGCCGGATCGGGCAGGGGGCAGGGGCTGCTGTCCGGCGGACGCCACCCCGGCGCCTGCTGGCCCGCGAACGCCTGCAGCAGCGCCGCCGCCTGGGGTAGCAGCAGGGCCGGCAGATAGAGGCTGAACGCCCCCAGCCGCACCCCCAGCCCCTTCAGCGCCCGGCGCTCCACCGGGCTCAGCGCCTTCGCCTCGTCACGCACCGCCGCCCGGTCCAGCACCCCGCCATTCTCGAGCAGCCGATAGGCGATCCCCCGCGGCAGGCCCTTCAGCCGCCCCTCGGCCACCGCGGCCTCCAGCCGGCGCAAGCCGCCCAGCCGGCGCGCGGCCTCCGCGGCCAGGAACGCCTCCAGCCGCCGCGCCGCCCGTTCCCGCGCCGCCGGGGGCCCATGTTCGCCATAGAGCCGCACCCGCGGCTGGAACGGCGCGCCGCCGGCCAGCGCGGCCGCCGCCTCGCCCCGCCACAGCACCACCGCGTCCGGGGTCAGCGCGAAGGCCTCGTCGGGCTCGGCGGCCAGCCGGCCCAGGCGCCTGGCGATCTCCGGCCCCACCGCCGCGATCGCCGCGGCGCGCAGGGCCTTGACCTCCAGCACCGTGCCGCCGCGCACCGGCTCGAACCGCGCCCCTTCCAGCCGGCCCACATAGTGGCCCTCCACGGTCACCGCCCCGTCGGCGGCGACCCCGGCCAGCATCTCGCCGCTGACCCGCAGCCCCCGCATCAGCGCGCTGGTGCGCCGCTCCACGAACCGGGCCATCAGCTTTTCGTGCAGGGTGTCGGAAAGCCGTTCCTCCAGCTCCCGCGCCCGGCCCTGCCAGCCGGCCGCATCCGCCAGCCAGTCGGGGCGGTTGGCGGCGTAGGCCAGGGTGCGCACATTGGCCAGTCGCGCCGACAGGGCGTCGATCTCCCCGTCGGTGCGGTCGAGGCCGGCGAACTGCCGCGCGATCCAGTCCTCCGGCACCCGGCCCTCGCGCCCGGTCAGGGCCTCGAACACCTCGCGCACCAGCCGGCGGTGGTCATCCGGCCCGGTCTTGCGGAAATCCGGGGTCTGGCAGACGTCCCATAGCCTCAGCAGCGCCGAGCGGTCGCGGCAGCGCTGGGCCACCTCCGGCGCCGCGGCCAGGGCCCGCAGGGTCTGTTCGTCCAGGCTCTCGTCGGACAGCTTCAGTCCCGGCCGGTCCGGCGTCGCCGACAGCGAGCGCAGCAACAGCGGCAGGGAGTCGAAGTCCAGCCGCGGATTGCGCCACTCGGCCGCCTCCACCGCCTCGTAGCGGTGCGCCTCCACCGCGCCGACGATGTCAGGGGTGACGTCCTCGCACTCGCCGGTGACGCCGAACGTCCCGTCGCGTCGGAACCGCCCGGCGCGGCCGGCGATCTGGCCGATCTCGGCCGGCTTCAGCTGCCGGGTCCGGCGGCCGTCGTATTTGTGCAGTCCGGCGAAGGCTACCTGGTCCACGTCCATGTTCAGCCCAATGCCGATGGCGTCGGTGGCGACCAGGAAATCCACCTCCCCGGACTGGTAGAGCGCCACCTGGGCGTTGCGGGTGCGGGGGGAAAGCGAGCCCATCACCACCGCCGCCCCGCCCCTTTGCCGGCGGATCAGTTCGGCGATGGCGTAGACCTGGTCGGCGGAGAAGGCGACCACCGCGCTGCGCCGCGGCAGCCGGGTCAGCTTCTTCGATCCCGCATAGCTCAGCACCGAGAACCGCTCCCGCGCCACGATCTCGGCCTGGGGCAACAGCCGGCGCACCAGCGGCGCCATGGTCGAGGCCCCCAGCAGCATGGTCTCCGCCGTGCCCCGCGCATGCAGCAGCCGGTGGGTGAACACATGGCCGCGCTCCGGGTCGGCGCACAGCTGGATCTCGTCCACGGCCAGGAACTCCACCTGCCGCGACAGCGGCATGGCCTCCACCGTGCAGACGTAATAGTGCGGCCGCGGCGGGACGATCTTCTCCTCGCCGGTGATCAGCGCCACCGAGCGGACGCCCCGGGCCTTGACCACCCGGTCATAGATCTCCCGCGCCAAGAGCCGCAGCGGCAGGCCGATCATCCCCGAGGCGTGCCCCAGCATCCGCTCCACGGCCAGGTGGGTCTTGCCGGTGTTGGTGGGCCCCAGGACCGCCACCAGCCGCCCCGGCGCCGCGCCTGAGGGGCGGTCGCTCATGGGCCCAAGGTGGGGGGAGAATCGCCGCCGGGCAAGCGGGCGCGCGGGGCGGGTGCGGGGAAGTCCGCGGATATCTTTCAATTTGATCCGCGCCGCGGTGCCGCCGCCGCAACCGCGGTGCGATTTGACGCCACGCTGAAAATGTCGCCACTGGTGTTCCATGCCCGCGCCCGCCGCAGCGGACCAGAGTCGAACCTCGAGCGCCCATGCCGACCGTCTGTATCATTCCCGGAGAAGGCGCCGCCGCCGAAGCGATCGACGCGACCATCGGCGTGCTCGACGGATTTCAGGCCGGGATCAGCTGGAAGCGGTGCGACGTGGTCACCGAGCCCGGGCCCACCGGCCGGCCGGTGCTGTCGGCGGCGGTTCGCAAAATCATCGACACCAGCGACACGACGCTCTTCGGCGCCACGGCCGGGCCGGCCGCGCCGGCGTTGTACTATCTGCGCTGGGGCAGGGAAACCTTCGCCAATGTCCGCCCGACCCGCTGGACCCCCGGCCTCGCCAGTCCCCTCGCCCGCCCGCAGGGCATAGACTTCGTCATTGTCCGCGAGAACCTCGAGGACGCCTATCTCAACCTGGAAGGCGACCTGCGCAGCCTTGCGCCGCTGGGGCTGATCAGCCGCACGGCCGGGCGCGCGCCACAGGATCTGGGCGAGGGCGCCTATGCGCTGAAAGCCATCACCAAGGCCGGATCGGAGCGGGTCGTTCGCTTCGCGTTCGACCTGGCGCGTCGCCGCCGCGCGCAGGGCCGGCCGGGGCGGGTGACCGCCAGCGCCAAGTGGAACATGCTGCCGAAAACCGATGGGCTGTTCATTAGGACCGCTCAGCAGGTGGCGTAAGCCTATCCCGTCGTGGAATTCGACACCCTGATCGTCGACGACTGCGCCCACCGGCTGGTGCGTGATCCGCAGAGGTTCGACGTGCTGGTCCTGCCCAACCTCTACGGCGACATCCTGTCGGACGCCGCCGCTGGCCTGACCGGCGGTCTCGGCGTGGCGGCGAGTGGCTGCTATGGCCGCGACTATGCCTATTTCGAGTCCGCCCACGGCACCGCCCCGGATATCGCCGGCCAGGGCATCGTCAATCCCACCGCCACCCTGCTGTCGGCGGCGATGATGCTGGAGCACCTGGCGCTGAACGAGCAGGCCGCCGATCTCCGCAGAGCCATCGACCAGGTCTACGCCGACGGCCGGGCGCTGACCCCTGACCAGGGCGGGGCGGCCAGCACCCTCGACTTCTGCAACGCCGTCGTCGCGGCGATTTAGGAGGCGCGATGGGTGCGAGCCTGTTCGAGAAACTGTGGGACCTGCATCGGGTGCAGGACATGGGCGGCGGGATGGACCTTGTCTCCATCGACCTGCACCTGCTGCACGATCTGAGCGGGCCGGGCGCGCTGCGGGCGCTCGCCCAGCGGGACCTGCCGGTGCGCGCGCCCAACCAGACCTTCGCCACCCCGGACCATGGGATCGCGACCACGCCTGGGCGCACCGCGGAAACCAGCGAAGGCAGCCGCCGGAGTTTGCCGGCGCTGCGCCGGTATTGCGAGGCCGCCGGCATCCAGCTCTTCGATCTCGACTCCTCCGAGCAGGGCATCGTCCACGTCATCGGCCCGGAGCTCGGCCTGACGCTCCCGGGCCTGTCGATCGTTTGCGGCGACAGCCATACCTGCACCCAGGGCGCGTTTGGCGCGCTGGCCTGGGGGATCGGCTCGACCGAGATCATGCAGGCCCTGGCGACCCAGATGCTGATCCTGGAGCGGCCGCGCTCCATGCGTATGCGGGTGGATGGCCCCCTGAGGCCGGGCGTCACGGCGAAGGACCTGATCCTCAACATCATCGGCCGCTGGGGGGCG
>CAXNKO010000259.1:0-4091 GCA_964202685.1 Caulobacterales bacterium | reverse complement strand
TGTCGCGCCGGAGCTGATCGAGGCTCTGGGCGCCCTCCGCCACGCTGCCGACCCACCCGACCCGGTGCTCATAGACCAGCTCTATATCGGCCTCAGCAAGGCCATTGCCGCCATCGCCCCGGTGACCCTGCTTGACCTGCGCTCGGGCTGGAACCCCTACACTGAGGACCGGAGCCGCAGGTTCGTCCGCGCGGCATTCGCAAGCTGCGGCCTGTTACTGTTCATCATCACGGTGTGGTGCAGCGCCCTTTATAACAAGGCCGGCACTGTCCTCACGAACCTGCACACAATCCAGGATTCGCGCCCGACCGAGCAGGTTGCCCGCGTCTACCGCGCCGCCAGCCTCAGCCAAAAGGCGTTCTCCGCGGCGCCCGATGGCTCCGGGCGCGACATTCTCTACGACAATCTGATCCGCCCGATCGCCGATCTCCAGCAGTTGAACGAGCGCATCGCCGCCTTCGTCCCGCTGGCCTACGAGGTCAGGCGGATGGCTCGGCGGTCACCACGCTGCAAGGAGACAGTCTGCACCTACAGGCTATCTCCGGACGCATCGCGTCTATTGAGGAATCGTACCGTTTAGCGTTCCCACGCCCCGTGGATGGTACCACCGCACAGGGTCGCGCCGTCATGAGTGGCGAAATGATCCTGGTCGCGGACATGCTCGACGATCCAAAATTCGCATTCAAGTCCTTCGCGCGAGCCGCCTCGCTGCGTGCGGCGGCTGCGGTGCCGATGCTGCGTGGAGGAAAGCCGATTGGCGCCATCGCCCTGGTGCGCGCAGAACCGGGCCTGTTTTCGGACACGCAGATCGAGCTTGTGAGGACCTTCGCCGAACAGGCCGTCATCGCCATCACCAGCGCCGAGAATTATCGCGCATTGCAGGATCGCACCGCTGAACTCACGCGTTCCGTTGCCGAACTCCAGGCATTGGAAGAAACCATCCGCTCGGTGAATTCCTCGCTCGATCTGGACGTGGTGCTGGCCACCATCATCAGCCGCGCAGTCCAACTCTCCCAGGCTGATGAAGGAACAATTTACGAGTACGATGACGGCGAGAAGGTATTTGTCCCGAAGGCCGCGCAGGGCATGAGCGCGGAGCGGGTGGCGGCACTGCGCGATCGCCGCATTCGCATGGGTGAAACCCATCTCGGCCGCGCCGGGGCGACACGCGCTCCGGTGCATGTTTCCGACGTCCAGCAGGATACCACCATGCCAGGTGTCGGCGATCTGCTGGAAGGCATCCACGCCGTGTTGGCCGTGCCGCTGCTGCGTGATGAGAAGGTGATCGGCGGCCTGGTCATCCGCCGGCGCACCGCGGGGGATTTCGCGCCTTCCATCCCCACCTTGTTGCAAACCTTTGCCGGGCAATCCGTTTTGGCCATTGAAAACGCGCGGCTGTTTAAACAACTGACGGCGCGCGAAGAGGAAACGCGCCGCGCTCGAGAGGTTGCCGAATCCACCCTGATCGACCTCCGCCGCACCCAGGACCGCCTGGTGCAGACGGAAAAAATGGCCTCACTCGGCCAGCTTACCGCCGGCATCGCCCACGAGATCAAGAACCCGCTGAACTTCGTCAATAACTTTTCCGAGCTCTCCGTCGACCTGCTCGCGGAGTTAAACGAGGCGGTGGCACCGGAGAAACTCACCCTCGCCGCCGATCTGCGCGCTGAGATCGATGACCTGACAGCCACCCTGACCAGCAACCTGCAAAAGATCGCCGAGCACGGCCGCCGGGCCGACAGCATCGTCAAGAACATGCTGCTGCATTCCCGCTCCGGGGTCAGCGAACGTCGGGCGGTTGATCTGAACGCCACCGCTGAGGAGGCGCTGAACCTCGCCTATCACGGCGCGCGGGCGGAGACGCCGGGTTTCAACATCACCATGGAGAAGGACTTTGATCCCAGCGTGGGGTCGGTGGAGGTCTACCCTCAGGAAATCGCCCGCGTGCTGGTCAACCTGATCAACAATGGGTTCTACGCCGCGCACAAGCGGGCTGAGGACGGCCAGGCGCCAGGGTTCGAGCCTACCCTGCGCCTGTCCACCAAGAATCTTGGGAACCAGATAGAAATCCGCGTGTGCGACAACGGCACCGGTATACCCGCTGAGGTGCGCGACAAGATCTTCGAGCCATTCTTCACCACGAAGCCGGCTGGGCAGGGCACGGGGCTGGGCCTGTCGCTGAGTTTCGACATCGTGGTGAAGCAGCATGGTGGACAACTGACTGTGGACAGCGAGCCGGGCAACTTCACCGAGTTCAGGATCACCTTGCCACGCCAATTGCCGACGACCGAGGGAGGCCGGGCATGACGGTCCGGGTGCTGGTGGTGGATGACGAGCCGGATGTGGAGACGCTGTTCCGCCAGCAATTCCGCCGCGAGGTTCGCCAAGGGCTGTACACGCTGGACTTCGTGCTGTCCGCCGCCGCCGCGCTGGACAGGCTCGCCGGCTGCGTCGGCGAAGAAATAATCCTGCTGGTTTCCGACATCAACATGCCGGGTATGAGCGGGCTGGATGTACTGCCAATGGTCAAGGAACGTCGGCCGGAATTGCCAGTGTTCATGATCTCCGCCTATGGCGATAAAACCACGGTGGATATGGCACTTTCGCGCGGAGCACGGAAATTCTTGACCAAGCCAGTGGATTTTTCCCAGTTGAAGCAGGATGTCACCGCGGTGATTGCCGCAAGCCTGGGCGGCGCATGACGACGAAAATTCTGGTGGTGGATGACGAGCCGGACCTGGAAGCGCTGATCCGCCAACGCTTCCGCCGGCAGATCCGCGACGGGCATATGGCCTTTACCTTCGCCGAAGACGGTGTGCAGGCGCTGGAACGCCTGACCGCCTAACCGGATACGGACATGGTGGTCACCGATATCAATATGCCCCGCATGGATGGCCTGACCCTGCTGGCGCGCATGCAAGAAAAGGATGAAAGCCCCGCCACGATCATCGTCTCCGCCTATGGCGACATGGCGAATATCCGCACCGCGATGAACCGGGGCGCGTTTGATTTTCTGACCAAGCCGATCGATTTCGTGGATCTGGAAACGACGATTTCCAAAACCCTGCGCAATCTGGACATTGCCCGGGACTACAAGCGTCGCCAGCAGGAAGCCGAACGCGCCCGCGCCCAGCTTGCCCGCTATTTTTCCCCCAGTCTCGCGGACCGCCTGGCCGGCCCGGATGGGGAGGTGGATTTGGGCGCCCAGCGCCGGGAAGTCACCGCGATGTTTACCGACATCACCGGCTTCACCACCTTGGCCGAAAGCCTGGAACCCGGCGTGATCGAGGAATTGCTGAACGAATACATCACCGGCATGACGGATTTGGTGTTCGCCCATGGCGGCACGTTGCTGAAAATTATTGGCGATGCGCTGAATGTGCTGTTCGGCGCACCCACCGACCAACCGGACCATGCGGCGCGGGCCGTGACCTGCGCACTGGCGCTGGACGAGTACGCGGAGGCATTTCGGGCGCGATGGGTCGCCAAAGGCATTGCCTTCGGCACCACCCGTATCGGGCTGAACGCTGGCTCGGCCCTGGTGGGGAATTTCGGCAGCAGGCGTTATTTCGACTACACGGCCTATGGCGACACCATCAACACCGCACAACGGCTTGAGGCAGCGAACAAGCAACTGGGCACGCGCATCTGTGTCAGCGAGCATGTCGCATCACGCATTCCGGATTTCCGGGGCCGCCCCGTGGGACACCTGATCCTGCGCGGCCGGGCGGAAGCTTTGCCCGCGCATGAGCCACTCACCGATGCACGGCACAACCACGCGATGACGACCGCCTATCGCGACGCGTTCGCGAAGATGACGGCGAACGACCCGACAGCCTTGCCAGCCTTTGCCGCCCTGCTGGGTCAGGATAGCGGTGATGGGTTGGTCGGTTTTCACCTCCGGCGCCTGCTGGCCGGGGCCAACGGCATTGCGGTCGCACTGGAATGACCATGGAACAGCGAGACGCCGCGCCACCGGCGGATTGGCGCGAGCAACTGGCAGCGATGCGTACCGAACGGGACGCGGCGCTGGAACAGCAAGCGGCGACACTGGAGATTTTGCAGGCGATCAACGCGTCCTCGGGTCATTT
>CAXNKO010000258.1:0-4123 GCA_964202685.1 Caulobacterales bacterium | reverse complement strand
CTGACTCGTCAACTTGCCGCCCTCCAGGCGGAGGATGCGCATGGGAAAGCGGTTCATCAGCCCCTGGTCGTGGGTGGCCACCAGCACTGTCGTGCCCCGGAGGTGAATCGCCTGCAGGATCTCCATCACCTCGACCGCCATGCCGCCATCGAGGTTTCCGGTCGGCTCGTCACAGAGGAGCACCGCCGGGTCGTTCACGATCGCGCGGGCGATGGCCACCCGCTGCTGCTCGCCGCCGGAGAGTTGGGCCGGCTGGTGGCCGACCCGTTCGGCGAGGCCCATCCCGGCCAGCAGTTCCGCCGCCCGCGCCGGAGCCTGGTCGCGGGCGGCGCCGGCGATCATCTGCGGCAGGGCGACATTGTCCAGGGCGGTGAATTCCGGCAGCAGGTGGTGGAACTGATAGACAAAACCGATGGTCGCCAGCCGCACCCGGGTGCGGGCCCGGTCGCCCAGGTCGGAACAGTCGCGGCCCTCGATGGTGATGCGGCCCGCGTCCGGGTGCTCCAGCAGGCCCGCGGCATGCAGCAGGCTCGACTTGCCGGATCCCGACGGTCCGACCAGGGCCACGATCTCGCCGGCCGCCACGTCCAGGTCGATCCCGCGCAGCACCGGCAGGGTTCCCGCCAGCGTCACATAGGTGCGCTCCAGGCCACGGATGGAGAGCACCGGCTCACTCATAGCGCAGCGCCTCCACCGGATCGAGGCGCGAGGCCCGCCAGGCCGGCGGCAGGGTCCAGACAAAGGCCAGACCCAGGGAGACCGCCGCGATCACCGCCACCTCGCGCCAATCCACCCGGGCCGGGATGTGGCTGAGGAAATAGACGTCGGAGGCGAACACCGGTGTGCGGGTCACCCATTCCACGAACACCTGGATCGGGCCGATGAAGCTGCAGAACAGCACCCCGATCGCCAGGCCGGCCAGGGTGCCCAGCACCCCGATCGACGCGCCGGCCATGAAGAAGATGCGCAGGATCGACCCCTGCCCCGCCCCCATGGTGCGCAGGATGGCGATGTCGCGGCCCTTGTTCTTCACCAGCATCACCAGGCCCGAGATGATGTTGGCCGCGGCGATGGCCACCACCAGCATCAGGATCAGCCGCATGACATTGCGCTCCACCTTCAGCGCGCCCCAGAAAGACGAGTCCCGCTGGGTCCAGTCGGTGACGATGGCGCTGGGACCGGCGGCGCGCTGCACGGCGGCTTTCAGGCCGATGGCGTCGTCGGGATCGGCGACCTTGGCCTCGATGACATCGACGGCGTCGTCGCGGCCGAAGAAGATCTGCGCCTGGGCCAGCGGCATGTAGATATAGGCCTGATCGTACTGGCTCATGCCGACGGTGAAGGTCCCGGCCACCGTATAGGTCTTGCGCTGCGGCGTCGCGCCGAACGCCGTGGCCCCGCCGCTGGGCGAGATCAGCGTCAGGTCGTCGCCCGCCTGCACCCCCAGCGCCTGGGCCAGCCGCGAGCCCACCACGATCAGGTCGCCCCCATAGTCCCCGTCGCCAAAGCCCTGCATGGAGCCAGAGGTGATGTTCTGGGCGACGATGCTGGTCTGGCGCAGATCCTGCGCCGACACCCCGCGCACGATGGCGCCGGAGATCTGCGCCGGGCCCAGCGCCATGGCCTGGGCCTCGATCACCGGCGTCGCCTGGATCACGCCGGGCACGGCGCGAATCCGCTGGGTGACAGCGTCCCGCTGCCCGGTGTCGAGCACGGCGCCGGCCACATAGAGGTGCCCCTGGAACCCCAGGATCCGGCCCAGAAGCTCGCTGCGGAAGCCGTTCATCACCGACATGACGATGATCAGCACCGCCACCGCCAGGGTGATGCCGACGAAGGAGATGATCGAGATCAGCGCCACCCCGCCCTGGCTCTTCTTGGCCAGCAGGTAGCGGGCGGCGACCGTGCGCTCCCAAAGGCCGAAGGGCGGCGCCCGGCCGCCGGGGGCGCTCACGCGGTGATCGCCTTGATCGCGGCCTCCAGCGTCAACGCCTGACGCTCGCCGGTGGCCCGGCGCTTGAGTTCGACGGTTCCGTCCGCAACCCCCTTGGGTCCGACGATCAGCTGCCAAGGCAGGCCGACCAGGTCCAGGGAGGCGAACTTGGCCCCCGGCCGCTCGTCGCGGTCGTCCAGCAACGGTTCCTTGCCGGCGGCGATCAGGGCCAGGTAGGCCTGCTCGCAGGCGGCGTCGACGTCCGCGGCCCCGGGGCGCAGGTTGACGATCCCCACCCCGTAGGGCGCCACCGCATCCGGCCAGATGATGCCGGCGTCGTCGTGGCTGGCCTCGATGATCGCCGCCACCAGCCGCGACACGCCCACCCCGTAGGAGCCCATCTGCACCGGCCGCTCGACCCCGTCGGGCCCGGCCACCACGGCCTTCATCGGCCTGGAGTACTTTTCGCCGAAATAGAAGATGTGCCCCACCTCGATGCCCCGCGCGGTCATCCGCTTGTCCTCGGGCGCCTCGGCCTCGAAACGGGCCTGATCGTGCATCTCGTCTGAGGCGGCATAGAGGCGGGTGCGCTGTTCCACCAGCGGCTGCAGGTCGCCGTCCCAGTCGATGTCGGGGCCCGGCGCGCCCATCTCCACCAGGTCGCGGTGGGCGAACACCTGGCTCTCGCCGGTCTCGGCCAGGATGATGAACTCGTGGCTGAGATCGCCGCCGATCGGGCCGGTGTCGGCCCTGACCGGGATCGCCTGCAGGCCCAGCCGGGCATAGGTGTTGAGATAGGCCAGGAACATCCGGTTGTAGGACGCCCGGGCGGCGGCCTCGTCGATGTCGAAGGAATAGGCGTCCTTCATCAGGAATTCCCGCCCGCGCATCACCCCGAACCGGGGCCGGCGCTCGTCGCGGAACTTCCACTGGATATTGTAAAGGTTCTTCGGCAAGTCCTTGTAAGAACGGACATAGCTGCGGAAAATGTCGGTGACCACCTCCTCCGCCGTGGGGCCGAACAACAGGTCGCGCTCATGGCGATCCTTGATCCGCAGCATCTCCTCGCCATAGTCGTCGTAGCGCCCGCTCTCTCGCCACAGGTCGGCGAGCTGCAACGTCGGCATCAGGATCTCGACGGCGCCGGCCCGGTCCATCTCCTCGCGGACGATCTGTTCGATCTTGCGCAGCACCCGCAGGCCCAGCGGCAGCCAGGCGTAGATGCCCGCCGCCTCCTGCCGGACCATGCCGGCGCGCAGCATCAGCCGGTGGGAGACGATCTGGGCGTCCGCCGGCGCGTCGCGCAGGGTGGGCATGAAGTAACGCGAAAGGCGCATTCGAAAGGGTGTCCAGTGGGAGGAGGCGTGCGGTCAGGTGGGCGCCGGCAAGTGCGGCAAGGCGACCAGATTGAAACGGATCACCAGCCACAAAATCGAGAACACCACCGCGGCCACCCAGGTGGTGGTGAGAAACTTCTTCTTCAACTTCGGATCCACCGGCGCGCCAGGATCGCCGCCGTCGCCTCGGTCAATCCCGGCCTCGGCGTGGCTGGTGACCCCCAGCGGCAGCACCGCGAACAGCACCGTCCACCAGATGGTCAGATAGATGGCGATGCCGGTGAACAGGGTCATCCGTGCGCGGCCTTCGGGGTTTCCATCAGCTCCACCAGCACTCCGCCCATGTCCTTCGGATGCACGAAGATCACCGGCACCCCGTGGGCGCCGATGCGCGGCTTGCCGTCGTTGAGCACCGTGGCGCCCTTCGTCTGCATGTCGTCGCGGGCAGCGATGATGTCTTCAACCTCGAAGCAGACGTGGTGCTGGCCGCCCTTGGGGTTCTTGGCCAGGAAGGCGTGGATCGGCGACTTATCCCCGCAGGGCTCGATCAGCTCGATCTGGCTGTTGGGCAGGTTGACGAACTGCACCCAGACCCCCTGTTCCTCCATGACGAACTTCTCCGAGAAGGAGGTGGCGCCCAGCATCTCGCGATACATTTTCGCCGAGGCGTCGATGGAGGGGGTGGCGACGCCGACGTGGTTGAGTTTTCCGATCATGACTTCCGGTCCAGGGGCCGCGGGGGGAATGCGGCCGGTTGTGGGGCGATATAGCGCCGACCGCACAGCAGCGCGAGAGGCATGGAGTCAGGGCGCACTTTGAACAGGTCTGCATCCGAGGAACCGGCGACGCTCAA
>CAXNKO010000257.1:0-4130 GCA_964202685.1 Caulobacterales bacterium | reverse complement strand
TTGGGGGGCGATGTGTCGAAAAATGAGATGAGGTCCGCGCCCTGGCGCGCAGGGGTCGCGGGCATGGCCGGGGTCATCGTCGCGCTGGCGGGCCTGGCGATGGCGGCGGGCGGCGGCTGGCTCCTGAGTCTGGGTGGATCGGCGTACTATCTGATCGCCGGTCTGGTGCTGATCGCCGCGGGCATTGGCCTCTTCCGCCGCCGCCGCGCGGGCCTGGCGCTCTATGCGCTGTTCCTGGTCGCCACCGCCGTCTGGGCGGTGTGGGAAGTCGGGCTGGAGCCTTGGCCGTTGCTGCCGCGTCTCGCCGGCCCGCTGGTGGTGTTGGTCCTGGTTCTGGCCGCCGCCTGGCCCCTGCGAGTCGTTGGGACCGCAGCCGTTCTGTCGCTGGCCGCCGCCGGCGGCCTGTGGTGGTCACAGGGCCAAGCGCCTCAGCCGGCCCCGGCGGCGGCCGCCGCCGCCGCGCCCTCGCTGGATTGGCCGGCCTACGGGTCCGGGCCCCGCGGCGCGCGCTACTCCGCCGCCGCCCAGATCACACCGGACAACGTCGCCGGGCTCAAGGTTGCCTGGACATACCGCACCGGTGAGCGGCCGGACCCCGCCAATCCCAAGCGCCACCGCTTCGAGGCCACGCCTCTGAAGATCGGCGACAGCCTGTATTTCTGCACGCCCGGCAACCGAGTGGTGGCGCTGGACGCCGAGACCGGGCGGCCGCGCTGGGTGCACGATCCCAAGGTCGATCCCGCCGCCGGCGCCTTCAAGACCTGTCGCGGCGTCGCCTATTGGGCGGCGCCCGATCCCGCCGCCACGCCGGTCTGCCCCACCCGCATCCTGGCCGCGACCCTGGACGCCCGTCTGATCGCCCTCGACGCCCGCACAGGCGCGCCCTGCGCCGACTTCGGCGACGCGGGCCAGGTGGATCTCAGGCCCGGCCTGGGCGAGCTCAAGACCAACTTCTACTACGTCACCTCGGCCCCCACCATCGGCCGCGACGTGGCCGTGGTCGGCGGCTGGATCACCGACAGCTATTCCGCTGACATGCCGTCGGGGGTGATTCGCGGCTTCGACGTGCGCACCGGCAAGGTGGTCTGGAACTGGGACCCGGGACGGCCCGACGACACCACTCCCCTGCCCCCCGGGGCCAGCTATTCCCGCGGCGCGCCCAACGCCTGGGCCCCGGCCAGCGTCGATGAGGCCCTGGGCCTGATCTTCCTGCCCATGGGCAACAGCGCCCTAGACCACTGGGGCGGCAAGCGCGACCCGGTGGGCGAGCGCTTCTCCGCCGCCATCGTCGCCCTGGAGCTGGCTACTGGCAAACTCCGCTGGGTTTATCAAACCGTCCACCACGACCTCTGGGATCTGGACGTGCCGGCCCAGCCAACCCTGGTGGACTTGAAGACCGCGGCCGGGATCACCCCGGCGCTGTTCGCCCCCACCAAGCGCGGCGACATATTCGTCCTCGACCGCCGCACCGGCGTTCCCGTCGTCCCGGCTCCGGAAAAGCCGGTTCCGCAGGGCCCGGCGCCTGGCGACTGGCTGTCTCCGACCCAGCCGTTCTCGGCCCTGTCCTTCGCCCCGCCCCGCCTGCGCGAAGCCGACATGTGGGGGATCTCGCCCCTGGACCAGCTATGGTGCCGCATTCAGTTCAAGCGCGCCCGCCACGAGGGTCCGTTCACCCCCCAGGGCCTCAAGCCGGCCATCGCCTTCCCCGGCAGCTACGGGGTGTTCAACTGGGGCGGCGCGGCGGTGGACGAGGCCCGGGCCATGGCGGTGATCAACCCCAGCTACACGGCCTTCTACCTGCAGCTCGCGCCCCGCACCCCGGAGAACCTGGCCCGGAAATTCGCGCGGCCGCAGCTGGGTTCGCCCTATGTGGGCATCGGCGGGCCGTTCCTGTCGCCCCTGGGCGTTCCCTGTCAGGCGCCGCCATGGGGCGAGCTGGTTGGCGTCGATCTGGCCACCATGAAACCGGCCTGGCGCCAGCGGTTCGGCTCCACCCGTGACCGCGCCCTGTTCGGCATCGCCGCGCCGCTGGGCATGCCCAGCCTGGGTGGCCCAATCCTGACCGCCAGCGGTGTGGCCTTCATCGCCGCGTCATCTGATGACTATCTGCGCGCCTACGAGGCGCGGACCGGCAAACTTCTGTGGCGCGCCCGCCTGCCGGCCGGCGGCCAGGCCACCCCCATGACCTATGTCTCGCCCGCCTCGGGACGCCAGTTCGTGGTCATCGCCGCCGGCGGCCACGCCACCATCGGCTCCCGGCCGGGGGACTATGTGATCGCCTACAGCCTGCCCGCCAGCGCGCCTTGAAGGGTGAAAACCGAGTGCCCCGGCCGAGGTGTGACGTCCTCGGACCGGGGCGTTAGGTTTGGGCTCGCGACTGGAGAGTCGACGCGTTGATTTTGGAGCGGACGACCGCGCCTCACGGCCTGGGCGGACCGCGATCAACGTCAATAGATTAACATCCAAAGGGGGGCGCGAAAAGCCGCATTTCAGGTTGCGCGAAACAGGCAAACGCGGCCCGTGACGCTCTCCTCGTCAGGGGCCGCGCTCAGCCAGCCGTGGCGCGATTTTTGGGCTCGGAACACGCGCCACGGCAGACTGCTGCGCCAGATTGAAAGCGCACTCTAGACCCACGTTACACCCGAAAGTCGGAGGTCGCGGATAAGACGTCGCCGCAAATCCCCGCCCCTAGGTCGATGGGCGAAATTTATCGCGTGGCGAACACGGTGACGCCGATCGTCCGGGGCCGCTGAGGGGTGACCTGGCGCGTCTGCGCGGGGTTGAACGGATTCCCGAACGCGAATGTATCGTTGTAGGAGCCCAGGGGATTGATCACATAGAGCTGTGCGCCCAGGCGCTTGCGACTGACCTCGGCCAGCACCTTGACCCGCGTGTAGCCGCCCATCCTCGGGAGTGTGGTGTCGAAGGTGACCCGGGAACGGCCGACGTAGGTGGCCTGGCCAACCAGGCGAAGCATCCAGTCGCCGAAAACCGACCGCTCATAGCTCGCCAGCAGCCCGCCCGAGATGGCCGGCGCGCCCGGCAGCTCATCGACCAGCTCCGCGGTGAAATCGGGATTGGGGTTCATGGTACGGGTCTTCGACAGGCGGCCATTGAGCTGGACCGAGAGGCCAAAGTCGGTGCGCAGCGCCAGCTCCGTCTCGAGGCCCAGGATCCGGGCGTCGCCCGCATTGGTGGCGTAGGGTATGCCCGACGGACGGAACTGATCGGTCGGGATGTCTTTCCACACCTCGTAGAAGAGAGCCGAGTCCAGCGACAGCCGCCGCTCGGCGCCCGCCAGTTTCAAACCGATCTCATAGTTGCGCAGCCGGTCCGGCGCGAAGGTCTCGCGCTCCCGCGAGAGCGGCGCGGCGCCGCCGGAATTGACGCCCCCGGCCCGGTGACCCTCCGACATCGCCGCATAGGCGAGTCCACCGCCCGCGAACTCGTACTGAAGGGAAACCTTGGGGGAAACCCCTTTGAAGGCGCTGGTCCGATCCAGGCTCCTGGGGGGCAGCCGCTCGGAGTTCACATCGGAGATCGTGTGTTCGTGGATGCTGAACACCCGGCCGCCCACCCCCAGGGTCCAGTTTGGGGCGAACTCGTAGGACACCTCTCCGTAGGCGGCGATTTCGCGGATGCGGTCGCGGCGATCGTCGCCATAGACCTGCGCGCCCGCCACCCGCGGCACCTGCACCAGGAACTCGGTCGGCGAGCGCACCCGGGTGTCGGACCCGTAGGCGCCCACCAACCACTCCAGGCGTCCCGCGCCGCGCGAGGTCAGGACGATATCCTGCACGATCATCTGGGTCCGCGAGCGCTCGGAGTAGGATGATGTGTTCCCGAACACCGTGTAGAGATCCTTGGTGTCCGTTGAATCATACAGGCTGCCGTAGGCGTGCCGGACAAATCCGGTGGAAGACGTGAGCTCAGCCCATCCCCAGGAGCGGCGAACCGTCGCGGTCAGGGTCTCGATATCGTTCACATGGGGCTCGGAGATCCTGACCGTGCGGGTCAGGCCGAGCCCTGGCGTGGTGTAGTGGGTGTCGTCCGAACGCAGGTGTTGCCCCGCCGCGGTGACATATCTCCGCCACTTGTCGTCGGGCTGCAGCAGGATCACCAGCCGTGGG
>CAXNKO010000256.1:0-4148 GCA_964202685.1 Caulobacterales bacterium | reverse complement strand
CGGGTCTGGGTCTGGCCCAGGGCGTTAACGGCGGCATCACCACCGGTATCGTCCGCGAACCCCGCGTGTTCGGCGTCGCGGTGCGCTACAGCTTCGGCAACGAATAACCGCCCGGACATCACGACTTGAACTGGCGAACGCCCTCCCCCACGGGAGGGCGTTTTGCTTTTCGGTTCAGCCCGTGAAGGCGGGTTGGACGCCGGCCGGGGCCACCCGGCGGTAGATCAGCGCCTCGGCCACGTGCAGGCGGCGCACGGAATCCGCTCCTTCCAGGTCGGCGATGGTGCGCGCCAGCCGCAGCGTGCGGGTCCAGCCCCGCGCGGTCAGGCCGCCGGCCTCCGCGGCCCGGCTCAGCAGCGCCCGGGCCGGCGCATCCAGACCGACGATCGCCTCCAGCCGCTCCCCGTCCGCCTGGGCGTTGAGGGGCTGGAACGTCACCCCCGCCGCCGCGGCGCGCTCGCTCTGCAGCGCGCGGGCCGCCGCCACCCGGGCCGCCACCTCGGCCGTGCCCTCCGCCGGCGGCGGCAGGGCGAGGTCGGCGGCGGTGACCGGCGGAACCTCCACCTGCAGGTCGATGCGGTCCATCAGCGGCCCGGAAATCCGCCCCTGGTAGTCGGTCTGGCAGCGCGGCGCGCGGCCGCACGCCCCTTTACCGGGGCCGCCGACCCCGCAGCGGCAGGGATTCATCGCCGCCACCAGCTGAAACCGGGCCGGGTAGCGCACATGGGCGTTGGCCCGGGCCACCGTCACCTCGCCGGTCTCCAGCGGCTGGCGGAGCGAATCCAGCGCCTGGGCCGAGAATTCCGGCAGTTCGTCCAGGAACAGCACCCCGTTGTGGGCCAGGGACACCTCGCCGGGCTTGGCCCGCAGGCCGCCGCCGGTGAGGGCCGCCATACTGGCGGAATGGTGCGGCGTGCGGAACGGCCGCGCGCGGGTCAGTTCGCCCTTGGCGATCAGCCCGGCCACCGAATGGATCATCGAGGTGGCCAGCAGCTCCTCCGAGGTCAGCGGCGGCAGCAGGCCCGGCAGCCGGGCGGCCATCATCGACTTGCCCGACCCAGGCGGACCCGTGAAGCTGAGGTTGTGTCCCCCGGCCGCGGCGATCTCCAGCGCCCGCTTGGCGTTCTCCTGGCCCTTGACCTCCCGCAGGTCCGGGACTGGCCCGCCGTCCAGCAGCGGCCCGGGCCTGGGGGCCGAGAGCACCTGGGTCCCGCGGAAATGATTCACCAGCGCGATCAGCGACGGGGCGGCCAGCAGCCGCACCTCACCGGCCCAGGCCGCCTCCGCCCCGCTGGCCTCCGGGCAGATCAGACCCAGATCCATGGACGCCGCGGCCATGGCGGCGGGCAGGGCGCCGGTGACGCCGACAATACGTCCGTCCAGGGACAGTTCCCCCACTGCGGCCCAGCCCATCAGGGCGTCGGGCGGGAAGATCCCCATGGAGGCCATTACCGCCAGAGCGATGGGCAGGTCGTAGTGGCTGCCCTCCTTGGGCAGGTCGGCGGGGGCCAGGTTGCAGATGATCCGCCGGTGCGGCAGGGAAAGCCCCAGTCCGGCGAAGGCGGCCCGCACCCGCTCGCGGCTCTCGGCCACGGCCTTGTCGCCAAGGCCCACCAGCATGAACTTGATCTCGCCGCCGGTGAGCTGGACCTCCACGTCCACCCGGCGCGCCTCGACCCCCTGAAAGGCCACCGTGACCACCCGCGCGGCCATGTCTGATCCCCTTCGCGCCTGCCCGATCTATCCACAAGCAGACCACGGGCGGCGGCATGGATCAAGAACAAATATAGAACTTATTGAGATAATGAGCCGATTCAGGCACATAACGGTGGTATTTGAACTCCCCTCACAGCTTGCCGGCGCGGATCGCCTCGATGCGCGTCCAGAGCCGCTCGGTGGCGTCGATGCCGGTAAAGCGCTTCAGCTGCTGGGCCCCGGTGGGGGAGGTGACATTGATCTCGGTGAGATAATCGCCGATCACGTCGATGCCGACGAACAGCAGGCCGCGGCGTTTCAGCTCGGGGCCGATGATTCCGCAAAGCTCCCGGTCGCGGGCGGTGAGCTCGACCGCCTCGGCGCGGCCGCCGACCCGCAGGTTGGAGCGCACCTGGCCCGCCGCCGGCACCCGGTTGATCGCCCCCACCGGCTCGCCGTCCACCAGCAGGATGCGCTTGTCGCCCTTGGACACCGCCGGAATGAACTTCTGCGCGATCACCGGCTCGCGCCCGATCATGGCGTGCAGTTCCAGCAGCGCGTCCAGATTGGGATCCGCCGCCGACAGCCGCACCACGCCGGAGCCGCCGCCGCCGTAGAGGGGCTTCAGCACCATGTCCCCGTGTCTGGCGCGAAAGTCGTAGATCGCCTCCGGGTCACTGGTCACCAGGGTCGGCGGCTGCACGCCCGGAAACCCGGTGACGAACAGCTTTTCCGGGGCGCTGCGCACCTCGGCGGGATTGTTCACCACCAGGGTCTTGGGATGGATCGACTCCAGGAAATGGGTGGTGGTGACATAGGCCATGTCGAAGGGCGGATCCTGGCGCAGCAGCACCACGTCCATCTCCGCCAGTTCCCGCCGCTCCCAGGGCCCGAAGTCGGCGTGGGCGCCATGTTCGGACTGGACCGCCACGGACCGGCCCCGCGCGGTGACCCGGCCGTCCTCCAGGGCCAGTTTGTCGGGGGTATAGACCCAAAGCGAATGCCCCCGGGCCTGGGCCGACAGCATCATCAGGAAGGTGGTGTCGGCCTCGATGTTCACCGCCTCCAGCGGATCCATCTGCACGGCGACCTTCAGGGACATGGGGAACTCCTTTTGGCGAGGGCTGACATAACCGCGTGCGCCGCCCAGCGCCAGTATTCACGCCCAGCGGGCGCGGGCGGTCTTCAAGAGATCAACCAGGCGTTCCGTCCCCAGTGCGAAGGACCCGGGCAAGCCGGAATTGAGGGGCGCGAGGCCGATCAGCGCGTAGCCGACAGATCGCCAAACGGGGGCCTTTGCGTCCGAAAACGCTATGCTGTGGCTTACTGCGCAAAACCCTGACAGATCGCGCCAGGCCCAGCATCTACATCCGGTCCAGTCCTTGAAACACAACCTCTCGGGCGTGATGACCAAGCGCGCCGGCCTGATCAGCGCGAACAATCCGATCGCGCCGGCGGACAGTAAGAACGCGCCGCTGCCCCAGACCAACCAACCCGGCGCATCGTTGCGGATCATCCAGATCGCCGCCAGAGACAGGCCGATACCAAGAAGCGCCAGGTTGACCTTCCAGCGGGCTTGCGTCACCACGACCGGCGCCTGGTCAAGATCATAGCTCGGCGCCATCAGTTCAGCTTCAGCCGCATGCGTTCCCGCTGCGCCCGCGCCGCCAGGGCCGCGCCGCCGTCGAGGTCGCCGGCGCGCGCCAGGGCCTCCAGGGCGCCGGCCAAGGCGCCCTGGCCCTCCCGCGCCGCGGCCACGTCCAGCCATGGCCGATGGTCTGCCGGGTCCACCAGGGCGCGGCGCAGGGCCGCCCGCTCGGCCCGGGCGTAGGACCGCGCATTCTGGGCGCGGGCGAAGATGTTGTTCTGCAGCCGGATCAGCACCGCCCGGTCGCTCACCGGCGCCATCAGCCGGTCGAGGCGGTCGGCCACGTCGGGGGTCAGGCCCGCGTGCAGCGCCCGCCGGGTCAGTTCCGATGGCAGCACCACCCGGCCCTCGCTGAACGGGTCCAGGGCCAGGGGTCCCTCCTCGGTCTCGATGCGCAGCAGGAAGTGGCCGGGGAAATCCACCCCCGTCACCGAAAGTCCGCAGCGCCGGGCCACGTGCAGATAATAGACCCCCAGCGCCACCGGCAGACCCTTGCGCCGTTCAGCCACGGAGATGATGTCGGCGTTGTCGGGATGCTCGTAGGTGAACAGGTCCCCGGCCAGGCGCAGGTCGCCGGCCATGGCCTCGGCCAGGGCGGTCTCGGCCGCCTCGCCCTGCAGCCGCAGGGAGAGCCGCTCGACTCCGGCGTCGGCCAGGTCGCGGGCGGCCTGGGGATTGCGGCTGGGGTCCTCATGCAGGGCGCAGACCACAGCCGCCTCCAGCAGCGGGAAGGCGCCGTCGGCGGCCTGGCCGGCCTCGGCCAGCATGAATTCGGCTTCCTCGCGGGTCATCCCGGGTTCAACCC
>CAXNKO010000255.1:0-4164 GCA_964202685.1 Caulobacterales bacterium | reverse complement strand
AGCTGGAGGCCGTGGCGCTCACCGCCTAAGGCTAGCCGCCCGGGCGAACTTGCGGCAGGATCGGGTCCTCAATGGGGGAGCCACATGACAGACGCAGCCGCGCCAACGCCGAAACTCGGCATGGGCAATGTGATCCGGGGGACGTTCGGCGTCCTGAAGCGCAACTTCACCACCTATCTGGTGCTGATCCTGGCGATGTACGCGGTTCCGGCCGCGGTGATCGTCCTCGGCGTCGTCCAGATGGCGGCCGGGGGCGCCGGGGCCGGCGTCGGCCTGATCGTGATCGGCGCTATCATCGCCAGCGTCACCGCCTCGGTGCTGCAGGGGGGCCTGATCCATGCGGCGGTCGCCGACCTAAACGGCCGCCAGACGACGGTGGCGGAGTGCGTGAGCACAGGTCTGCGCCACTGCCTGCCACTGTTGGGAATCATTTTGGTGATGATCCTGGCCTATTTCGCATCGTTTTTCGCGGTGTTGCTTCCGGTGGCGCTGATCGGCGGCGTCGGGGCGTTCACACCCGGCGGCGGCGGCGGCGGCACGCTGGTCCTACTGATGATCCCGGCGCTTCTGGCCTATGTCGTCGCGGTGATCATGGTCGGCGTCGCCTGGTGCCTGGTCATCCCGTCCCAGGTGGTGGAGCGCACCGGGGTGTTCGCCGCCTTTTCGCGCAGCGGCCGACTGACCAAGCACAACCGCTGGCGGATCTTCGGCCTGGTCCTGCTGTGGACGATCGTGTCGTCGGTGATCCAGGGGACGCTTACGAACCTGGTCGGAGCCGGCTGGTCCGGTCCGCAGCCGGTAGCCGGCCAAGCCCCTTTGGCGGCCTTGGCGGCGGTCGGGCCGGCCTATTGGGCGGTGATCACCTTGGTGTCGATCCTGGGCGCCATGGTCGGCGGGGCCGGTATCGCCAACATCTATTATGAGCTGCGGCGGGTGAAGGAAGGCGTCGGCCCCGAGGCGCTGGCGTCGGTGTTCGACTGACGGCTCACGCCTTGTCGAACTTGTCGCGGCGGCGGTGGCCGAACAGCAGCCGGGCCTCCAGGCGGCCGCGCAGGGCGGCGTAATAGGCGGCGAGGAAGGCGGCGTCGGAGGCCTGCATGGGCTCGGGCCAGCCGATCTTGGCGCGGATCCGCGTGCTGACCGCGGCCATGGTGCGCCGGTCCTTCAGGCGCAGGACGTCCTCCAGCACATGCAGCTCCTTGACCCCGTAGGCTTCCAAGTGGGCCGGGGTGAAGTCGAACTGGCCCAGCGGCGTGGCGGACAGGTCCGGGAGCAGGCGGCGCTTGGGGGCCTGGATGACCATGGAGCCGGCGGCCAGGTCGCCCAGCCGCAGGCGGTCGCGGTTGAGCAGCGGAAAGATCAGGAAGCCGCCGCTCCACAGCACCCCCAGCAGCACCAGCCAGCCATCCACCCCCTCACCCCGGGCGAACAGGAAGGTGGCCGGCAGGAATATCTCCAGCTCGCGGAGCGCATTGCGGGCGAACACCGCGTCGGCGGTCAGGCTGCGGCCGTCGCGGGCGATGACCCGCAGGCCGACGATGCGCTTGCCCGGGGTCGCGGCCTTGGCCGAGAGCTCGAAGCCGATGAAATAGAAGTTGCGCAGCAGGAACGACCCGAGGATCCAGATCACCGACACCATCTCGGCGCTCTGCAGTTTTGACGCCCAGGCGGCGCCCACGGCCAGGAATGTCAGGGCTGTGAGCAAGCCGATGATGATGGCGACGTCGATCAGGAAGGCCCAGGCGCGCCCGGCGGCGTCGCCCACCTTCAGCCGCAGATCGACCCCCTCGGGGGTGACGAAGGCCCGGGCGCCGTGCTCGCCGAGGGTCGGGCCGCTCATGATGCCGCCGCCCGCCTGGGCAGGTAGAAGTAGCTCAGCCAGACGACGCCGCTGCCCCCGGCGATCAGCAACCGGATCAGGTCGGAGCGGATCAGCTGGCGGGCGAAGCCCTCGAGGAGGCCGGCCAGGAACAGCATCACCACCACCCCGATCATCACCGTGGCGGCGCGCCGGCCGGCGGCGGTGAGCGCGTCGAGCCGCGACAACTCGCCGGGAAAGGCCACCCGCCAGCCGACGGCGAACCCCGCCGCCCCGGCCAGGGTGATGGCGAACAGCTCGGTGACCCCGTGGATCATCAGCCAGCCGGCAGCCTCCAACGCCAAGCCGTGGGCGGCGAACACGGCCACGAAGGCGCCCAGCATCAGGCCGTTGGCCGCCATCAGGCCGGCGGTGGGCAGGCAAAGGGCAAAGCCGAGGGCGAAGGCCAGGATGGCCACGCCGGAATTGTGGGTGAACAGGAAGCTGGCCATCGACGACAGGCCGGTGCGCCCGTCCTTGGGGGCGTCATAGAGGGTGGCGCGTAGCGCCTCGGCGGTGGCGGCGGGGTCGCGGCCGGCGGCCAGGTCCCGCGACATGAAGGCGTAGAACCAGTCGGGGTCGCCGCTGACCAGCACGAAGGCCAGCACCACGCCGGCGACCATGATCGCGGCGGCGGCCAGGGTCTCGCGCCACAGGCCGCGCACTTCGCGGGGCCAGTCCTCGGCGAAGAAGCGGCCGATCCGCTCCCACAGTCCGGTGCGGGCGCCATAGACGAAGAAATAGGCCCGGGCGCATAGGCCTTCGAGATAGGCGATCAGCCCCTGGTCCAGGGAGATGGCGCGGGCCACCGACAGGGACGACAGCGCCTGACGGTAGAGCACCGGGATCTCCAGCAGTTCGCTGGTGGCCGCGCCCTTCGCCGAGCGTCGCTCGATGCGGTCGAGCAGGGTCTCCAGGCGACGCCAATCGGCCTCGCGTTCGGCGCGGAAGCGGTGGCTCTTCAGTTCGAGCTCGGCCATAGGGTTACACGAGCTCCCGCCGCTTGGCGTCGAGGTAGTTGCTCACCAGCGCCGTGGCCATGCCGCCCAGCGGCGCATCGATGATCCGCGCGCCCATGCGCGAGAGCCGGCTGGTGACCAGCTCGCGCTGCCTGAGCAGGGCGCCGGCGATCACGGCGCGGGAAACGTCGTCGGGGGTGCGGGGATCGGCCTCGGCCAGCGCCTCCAGGGCCGCGTCGCGGAACACCACGAACAGCACCAGGTGGGTGCGCAGCAGCCGCCCGACGTTCTCGATCATCAGTTCGGCGCTGGTGGGATCAGCGAAGTCGGTGAAGATCACCACCAGGGCGCGGCGGTCGAGGCCGCCGGAGAGGGTGTTGAGGCCGAGGGTGAAATTGGTCTCCTCCACCGTGTAGTCGATGCCGGCCGCCAGCCGCTGCAGCAGCGGAAACGCCTGGGCGCCGGCGGCAGCCCCGCTGGCGATGCGCGGGCGGGCGTCAAAGGCGAACAGCCGCACCCGGTCGCCCAGCTTCAGCGAGATGAACGCCAGCAGCAGGGCCGCGTTGATCGCCCAGTCCACCCGGGGCGTGCCCGCCAGGGGCGCGCACATCAGCCGACCGGTGTCGATGGCCAGCACCACATGGTGGTTGCGCTCGGTGCGGTGCTCCTTGGCGATCAGCTTGCCGTGGCGGGCGCTCTGCTTCCAGTCGATGGTGCGCACGTCCATGCCGGTGGCGAAATCCCTCAGCGCATGGAAGTCCGAGCCCTCGCCGGTCTCGATCTGCGCCTTCATCCCGAACGCGGCGTCGCGGGTGAACAGCCGCAGGGCCTGGTCCTTGACCCCCTGGATGTCGGGGGTGACGGCGGTGACGCGGTCGAGGGCCCGCTCGGTCTGCACCCAGGCCAGGCCCAGCGGCCCGCGCCAGCGCGCCCACAGCCGCTCGAACCGCGCCTCGCCCCGGCGCAGGGGGGTCAGGGCGAGGCGACCGCGGCCCGCGCCGCCCGTCAGGCGCAGGGTCTGGCGGCGGGGTTCCACCTCCAGCCGGGCGTCCCCGCCTGTTGCGGCCTCCAGGCTCGCCGGCGCGCGGCCGGCAAAGGCGGCCTCAATCCAGCCCTCGGCAGCCGCGCCGACGCCGATCGCCCGGGGCGTGACCAGGCCGAGGGTCAGGCGGCGGGGCGAGGCCGCCAGCCAGGCGTCGGCCAGCATCAGCGCCCCCACCCCCAGCGCCCAGACCGCGCCGGTGACCCACAGCTCGTGGCGAAGCACGCCGGCGGCGAGCGCCAGGGGCGCGCCGGCGGCCATCACGGCCACCGCCCGGGCGGTGGGATAGATCATGCCGCCAACCC
>CAXNKO010000254.1:0-4177 GCA_964202685.1 Caulobacterales bacterium | reverse complement strand
GCTGCTGGGCCTCGCCTCCACACGAACGTCGTCCTCGGGCTTGTCCCGGGGACCCATGTACACCGCCCCGCAAGCCGATCCCGCAACCGCCCCGACCCGCCCGCAACCGTCGGCGGATATGGACCCGCGGGACAAGCCCGCGGGTGACGCTCGGGGGTGGGGGATCGCCGAGCCAATCGCCCGGCGCAGCTCCGCCTGACCCCGCTGGGCCGAGGCCGGGGCGGTCGGGCTGATCGACACCTCGTCGGCGAACGTCTAGGTTCACCCAGGTTTCCGCCAACAGCACGAGACAGACCCATGCGACCCCTGCCCGAAGGCGCGCCCGCCGATCTCTACGCCGCGTTCGCCAAGATCAACGCCTGCACCGCCCCCACCATCGCCGACCTGCAGGTGATGGTGTTCGCCGAGGCCGCCGGCAAGGCGCTCTACGGGGCCATGGCGGAAGGCGTGGAGCATCCGGAAGTCAAGGCGCTGATGCTCACCAACGGCCGCGAGGAACTGGCCCACGCCCACCGGGTCAGCAAGGTCATCGGCATCCTCACCGGCGAGGCATTTCCGGCGCCGGAGCCGGAAGAGAACCCCTATCTGCAGACGCCGATGCGCAGCCGGCCGGTCACCGCCGCCTCGCTGCTGAGCCTGGCCGAAGGCGAGAACGCCGGCGACGACCTCTACCAGAAATGGGCCGCCGCCTGCCCCAATCCCGAGGCCGCCGAGCTGTTCCGCCAGAACGGCCGCGAGGAACGCCGCCATGGCGAGCGCATGCGCCAGGCCGCGGCGCTGCTGGGCGAATAGGGCCGGGCCTCAGCCGGTCGCCCAGATCCGTCGCTGCGCCTGCTGCGGGTCCTGGACGACGCGGGGCGGCAGGTCGAAGATCAGGGTGTCGCGGGCCGCCGGGCTGTAGGCCGGCCAGTGGGGCAGGCCGCCATGGTCGGGATTGCCGCTGCGGGCGAAGGCGGCGAAGGCGCGGCTCATGAGGTCGGCCATGGCCTGGGGCTCCGCGCCCGGCCCATAGAGCCCCTCACGGGCCACCTCCACATTGTCGAACACCAGCGCCATGTCGACCCCGTGCGGCGAGCGCATCTTGCCCCCCAGGATCGGGGTCTCCCAGCTGACGTAATAGGCGTACACCGCCGCCCCGCCCTGGGCCGCCTGGCGCTCGGCGATGGTCGCCGATCCGGCCCCGGCGCGCATGTCGGTCATGATGCTGGTCATCAGATAGGTGGGGGCATCCTGCGGCCGGGCGGCGCGGTAGGCGGCGATGATCCCCGCCGCGCGTTGTTCGGAGGTCATCGCCGCCACCCGCTGCGCCAGCTCCGCCTCGCTCAGGCTCCCGAACCAGGCCTCCCGGTGAGCGAAGGTGGTGGCCTCGTCCTTGGTGTAGCCGATCATCAGCGGGATGTGGGCGGCGCCGGGGGGTGCGGCGGGATCGAAGGGATGGGCGGGCAGGGCGCGGCCGTCCATCACCGGCGCGAACCCGGCCGGGGCGCCGGCCATCGGCCCGAGACCGCTGGCCACGGCGGTGATCTGCGCGGCCGGAACTGACTGCAGCCGCCGCGGGTCGCCGGCCATGCCCAGCTTGGCCAGCAGCACGTCGGCGGTCTTCTCGGCGCTGGCGCGCTCGGTCATGCGCACGCCGGGGCCGCTCATGATGATCGCCTTGTGGAACAGCGGCTGGGCCTTGGGCATGGCCAGCAGCACGCTGACCTTCGCGCCGCCGCCGGACTGGCCGAAGATGGTCACATTGCCGGGGTCGCCGCCGAAGCCGGCGATGTTGTCCTTCACCCATTGCAGGGCCAGCACGATGTCCAGCATGCCCACATTGCCGGAGTCGGCGAAGGCCGGGTCCAGGTGGCCCAGGTAGCAGTAGCCGAAGGCGTTGAGCCGATGGTTGATGCTGACCAGCACCACGTCGTTCCGGCGGGCCAGATTGGCGCCGTCGTAGTCCGGCTCATGGGCCGACCCCGAGGCGAAGCCGCCGCCGTGGCACCAGAACATCACCGGCCGCTTGCGTCCGTCCGCCGCCGGCGTCCAGACATTGAGCACCAGGCAGTCCTCGCTGGTGGGGTTGGTGGCGAACCGCCACAGCTGGCCCTCGGGTCCGGCCGGCATCTGCGGTGTCGCCTGGGGTGCGCGGGCCCCGAAGGCCTTCGCCTCGCGCACGCCGGTCCAGGCGGCGACCGGCTTCGGCGGCATGAAGCGCACGGTGGGCGCGCCATAGGGAATTCCCAGAAAGGCTTCGACCCCGTTGGCGCGCAGGCCGCGCACCTTGCCGGCGGTGGTGTCCACCACCCCGCCCCGCGCCGCCGCCGCGCCGCCCATCGCCGCCGCCGCGCCAAACGCCGAGGCTCCCATCAACAGTGTGCGCCGTTCCATCTGCCGCCTCCCGTGCAAGCCTACGTCGCCGGGGAGCCTACAGCAGTCACCGGGGCGCCGGCCACAGTCCTTCGGCGGACATCCGCTCGGCCTCCTCCAGGTCCAGCACCGCGCCGCCGCCGCCGGTGGCCAGGGGATCGGTCTGGCGGTGGCGCTGGATCTCCAGCCGGGCGATCTGGTTGCGGTGCACCTCGTCGGGCCCGTCGGCCAGCCGCAGCAGGCGGGTGTTGGCGAAGGCTGCGGCGAGGAAGTGGTCGTTGCTGGTGCCGCCGCCGCCGAACAGCTGGATCGCCCAGTCGACGATCTTCTGCGCCATCAGCGGCGCCGCAACCTTGATCATGGCGATCTCCTGACGGGCGGCCTTGGCGCCGGCGGCGTCCATCATCGCGGCGGCCTTGAGCGTCAGCAGCCGGGCCTGTTCGATCATCACCCGCGACTCGGCGATCCGCTCCAGGGTGACGGTCTGTTCGGACAGCGGCGCGCCGAATGGCGTGCGCAACTCGGCGCGGCGGCACATGCGCTCCAGCACCCGCTCGGCCAAGCCGATCAGCCGCATGCAGTGGTGGATGCGTCCCGGTCCCAGCCGGCCCTGGGCGATCTCGAACCCGCGGCCCTCGCCCAGCAGGATGTTGTCCACGGGAACCCGCACATTGGTGAAGGTCACCTCGGCGGCCCGGTCCGGCACGCCATAGAACCCCATCACCGGCAAGGCGCGCACCACCCGCACGCCAGGGGCGTCCTTGGGCACCAGGATCATCGACTGGCGGCGATGGCGATCGGCGGCGTCAGGGTCGCTCTTGCCCATCAGGATGATGATCTGGCAGCGCGGGTCGGTGGCGCCGGTGGTGTACCACTTGCGGGCGTTGATCACGTAGTCGCCGCCGTCGCGGACGATGGAGGCGCCGATGTTGGTGGCGTCCGATGACGCCACCTCCGGCTCGGTCATGGCGAAGGAGGAGCGGATCTCGCCGGCCAGCAGCGGCTTCAGCCAGCGATCCTTCTGGGCCTCCGTCCCATAGCGGTGGATCGTCTCCATATTGCCGGTGTCGGGCGCGGCGCAGTTGAAGATCTCCGGCGCGAACAGGCTGCGGCCCATGATCTCGCACAGGGGCGCGTAATCGAGGTTGCTCAGGCCGCCCGAGTGAGGCGGCAGGAACAGGTTCCACAGGCCGGCTTCGCGGGCCAGGGGCTTGAGTTCCTCCACCATCGGATAGACCGCCCACGGCCCCAGCCGCTCGGCCTCCAGGTAGTAGCGGCGCTCATTGGGGTAGACGTGCTCGGCCATGAAGACGGTCAGGCGCGCGGCCAGCTCGGCGCTGCGGGCGCTTTGGGAGAGGTCCATCGGTGTAAAATCCTTGCTTTGGCGCCGACCTAACGCCCCGCCCGGACCAGCTTGCCCGGCCGCGCGCCGGTGTCGGCGCCTTCGCGGCGCACCACCTCGCCGCTGACCACCGTGGCCACATAGCCGGTGGCGGCCTGCATGAACCGCCGTCCGTCGGCCGGCAGGTCGTGGATCATTTCCGGCGGGCGCAGGCTCAGGCGTTGCAGGTCGATGACATTGAGGTCGCCTTTCATCCCTACCGCGATGGTCCCGCGGTCGGTCATGCCGAACAGCCGCGCGGTGTCATGGGTCTGTTTGCGCACGATCTGCTCGATGGGCAGCCGGGGCCCGCGCACCCGGTCGCGCACCCAGTGGATCAGCATCCAGGTGGGCATGGAGGCGTCGCAGATCTGGCCGCAGTGGGCGCCGCCGTCGGCCAGGCCCACCGACGACATGGGGTGCTGCAGCATCTCGTAGGTCACG
>CAXNKO010000253.1:0-4193 GCA_964202685.1 Caulobacterales bacterium | reverse complement strand
ACTAATTGAGCCACGGCCCCCGCACCCGCCGGCGCAGCGCGGTGAAGTCGCCGGCGGCGATCACCGTGTCACGCCCGGCCAGCACGGCCCGGGGCCTGGCCCGGAACAGACCCCCTGCCCGTTCCCCACGGATCAGCCCCTGGCGCACCCCGCGCCCCAGGGCCTCGCCCAGCCGCCGCATCCACGCCTCCGGCAGCCGCAGCTCCGGCGCCGCCACCAGCATCAGCTCGCCCTTGGCCACCGCCGCCGCCGCCCCGAGGCCGCCCCGGACCAGCACCGCCCCGGCCGCCTCGCAGAGCGCCTCGGTCTCGGCGTCGGGAGCCGGATCGGCCACCCCCACCTCGCGCACCAGACCCTCCACCGCCGCCGGCACCAGGGCCCGCATCAGGGCGGCGAGGTCGGGGGCGGCGTTCGAGGCCGGGATGAGCACGGAGAGCATGAGGCTGTAGACGTCGCCACGGGGTGTCCGGTCAATCCCCGCGGCGTCCAACGTAAAAGTTCTTGTTATGTTCCATGGCTGCGATAATCTCCACCCATGGGTCTCCCCCCGCCCTCCATCCGCGGCCGTGGCGCGCGCTCCAACCTCTCGGGCCGGTTCGAGCAGCGGGTCGTCGAGGCCTTTGACGACGGCTGGGCGGCGGAGGATCCGCTGCCCGCCCGCATCGCCACCACCACCACGGCGGAGACGGCGCGCAAGATCATCACCCGCAACGACAGCCCCGACGTGGGTTTCTCGGCCTCGATCAATCCCTACCGTGGCTGCGAGCATGGCTGCATCTATTGCTATGCGCGGCCGGCCCACGCCTACATGGGGCTGTCGCCGGGGCTGGATTTCGAGACCAGGCTGTTCTTCAAGCCCGACGCCGGACGGCTGCTGGCGGCGGAGCTGTCTCGGCCGCGCTATGTGGCCGAGGTGATCCACGTGGGCGGCAACACCGATCCCTATCAGCCGGTGGAGCGGCGGCTGCGGGTGACGCGCGCGGTGCTGGAGACCTTGCAGCGGTTCCGCCACCCGTTCTCGATCATCACCAAGTCGGCGTTGATCCTGCGCGACCTGGACATATTGGCGCCCATGGCGGCGGAGGGTCTGACCCGCGTCGCCATCTCGGTGACCAGCCTGGACCGCAAGCTGGCCCGCGGCATGGAGCCCAGGGCCGCAACCCCCCAGCGGCGGCTCGACGCCATCCGCGGCCTCAGCCAGGCCGGCGTGCCGGTGACGGTGATGTTCGCCCCGGTGATCCCCGGCCTCAACGACCACGAGCTGGAGGCGGTGCTGGCGGCCTGCGCCGAGGCGGGGGCTTCCGGCGCCGGCTATGTGGCCCTGCGCCTGCCGCTGGAGATCGCCGATCTGTTCCAGGAATGGCTGGCCACGGATCACCCGGACCGTGCCAGCCGGGTGATGTCCCTGGTGCGGCAGATGCGCGGCGGGCGGGACTACGATGCAGCCTTCGGCCAGCGGATGAAGGGCCAGGGGCCGATCGCCGAATTGCTGGCCCAGCGATTCAGGACGGCGAAACGGCGCTATGGGCTGGACGGTCCCGCGCCGGCCCTGGACCTGTCGAAGTTCCGCCCGCCGCCCCGCGCTGGCGATCAGATCGATCTGTTCGGGGCAAGCTGAAGCGCGTCGCGAAACTTCTGAAACGGCCGTCAGCCGCCACCCGCGGCGACCGGGCGGCGCGGCGTGTGTTCTTTATTTGTTCTTGACGCGCCGGCCCGCATGCGCTATTGTGGTCGCAGTTTGCGCCCTCGTCGCCGCAGGCGCCCTTCTCCCTGCAGGGAGAAGGATTCGCGCTGCGGCCGACATCAAGATGTGGGCATCCCTTGGCCGCAGCCGGATCAAAGGAGGGTGTAGACAGCTTTGAATTTCGCGTTTCGGCGAAAGCACTGTCTACAGTCTACGGGGCATAATATATTGATTTAAGGACACTTTATTTCAAAAAATGCCGAAAATCGCCGACCGTTTTGCGCCGAACTGTCTACACCCCCGGTCCGTCGCCCGGCCCCACCCTACCGCGAGCCCCACTCTACCGCGAGAACGACGCCGCCAGTTCGATGTGGGGCGACCATAGGAACTGGTCCACCGGCAGCAGCCGATCCAGGCGAAAGCCGGCGGCGATAAGGATCGACGCGTCGCGGGCGAAGGTGGCGGGGTTGCAGGAGATCGCCACCACCCGGCTGGCCTTGGAGCGGGCGATCTCGGCGGCCTGTTCGGCGGCGCCGGCCCGAGGGGGGTCGAACACCACCGTGTCGATGCGCTTCAGCTCGGCGGCCAGCATGGGGCGGCGGACCAGATCACGGGCCTCGGCGGTGACCCCCTTCAGCCCCGGCGCGGAACCGGCGGCCGAGGCCAGGGCGGCTATGGCGGCGCGGTCGCTGTCGGCCGCCAGCACCGGCGCGATCGCCGCCAGCCGGAAGCTGAACGCCCCCAGGCCGCAATAGAGGTCGGCGATCCGCGACGCGCCCGCCGCCGCCTGCACCGCGAAGGCGGCCATGGCGTCCTCGGCCGCGGCGACGGCCTGCAGGAAGGCGCCGGGGCTCATGGCCACGGTGGCCGGCCCGAACCGCACCGTCGGCTGGCGGGCCAGATAAGCCACCTCCCCGTCCAGGGTCACCCGGGCGAAATCGCCCGCCGCCGCGGCCTCGGCCAGGCGCATGCGGGCGTCGCCGGAAAGGCCGCCGGACTTGCGCTCGACGCCGCTGATCTCCACGTCGATGCCGCTGTCGGTGAGCGCCAGATGCAGGCTGGGGGCGGACTTGGGGTGCTCGAACAGTGGGGCCGCCAGCCGGCGCAGGGCGGGAAACGCCGCCACCAGCCGCGGCGCGGCGATGGCGCAGGCCTCCACCGGAACCAGGGTCCAGGAGCGGCGCATCTTGTAGCCCAGCCGCGCCTCGTCCTTGCGTCCCGACCGGGCGTGCAGGGTCAGCCTGCGCCGCGACCCCGGCGGGGCGGCGAAGGGCGGCGCGATCTCGGTCTCGATCCGCTCCCGGGCCAGGGTGGCGACCAGCCTGCCGACCTTCCAGGCCAGGTAGGGCTCCAGCGCCCAGTGCTGCAGGGCGCAGCCGCCGCAGGTTCCGAAATGCGGGCAAGGCGGGGCGACACGCTCCGGGCTGGCCCTCAGCACCTCGACCAAGTCGCGCCGTTCGCCGTCGCCGCGCGCGCGCACCCGCTCGCCGGCAAGCGTATAGGGCACGAAGGCGGGCCCCTGGGCCAGGCCCTCGCCCTCGCCGCCCATCGCCTCGATGATCAGTTCGGATTCAGGGCCCATGGGCGCGGCGGGTCTGGAACTTCGCATCCAATGGTCCATTGTACAGGGCGCCGCGCGGCGCAAGGCGCGTCTGCGGCGGATGAACGAAGATGAACGGCCCAATCAAGCCGCGTTCAGCTTGGTTCAGCCACCTTGCCTGTGAAATCGGGCAGATGGGCGCCAGGCTGGCGCCGGAAGAGGGAGAGATCATGAAACAGCTTCTGACATTGGTCGCCGCCGCCTCCATGGCCGCGACAACCCTGGCCGCGCCGCAGATCGCCGCCGCGCAGGCGTACAACAACTACGGCTCCGGCGACATCTGCCGCGCCGAGCAGCGCGCGGCGGCCAAGCGCGGCACCATCGTCGGCGGCCTGGCCGGCGCGCTGGTGGGCAGCACCGTGGCGGGCCGCGGCGACCGCACCGAGGGCGCGCTGATCGGCGGCGCGGTGGGCGCCGTCGCCGGCCACGAGATCGGCAAGGGCAAGGTAAACTGCACGGCCTATCCCAAGCGCATCCGCCAGACCGAGAGCACCCGCGGCCGATGCCACTGGGTGCAGGAGCGCGAAGACGGTCGCGTCGAGGGTTTCGAAGTCTGCCGCGGACGCGATGGCGTCTGGCGGCCCAGCGGTCGCACCTGAACCGCGTCCATCCGTAGCCTCAAGGGGAGCTAGCCGATGTCCATCCACACCCGTTTCGCCAGAGCCGCGCTGACTGCGGTCGCCGGCGTCATGGCGTTCACTACGGTCGCCGCGGCGCCCGGCTTCGCCGCGGCCCCGTCCTATGGCGGCGGCTACTATGATCCGTGCCGGCGGGAATCCACCACCCGCTCCACGGTGGGCGGCCTGCTGGGCGCGGCCATCGGCGCGGCCATCGGCTCCAACGCCGCGGCGCGGGATGTGCGCACCGAGGGCGCGCTGCTGGGCGGCGCGGTGGGCGGCGTGGCCGGGG
>CAXNKO010000252.1:0-4213 GCA_964202685.1 Caulobacterales bacterium | reverse complement strand
GCCACGGACAGCGCCCAACGGCGGGGCTCGAAGGCCAAGCCTGAGCGAATGATCAGGTCGGTGAGCCAGCGCCAGCCCTGCCGCTCCCCGGCGGCGTTCAGGCCCCGCTGCTTGCGCAGCTCGACCACCAGGTTGGACAGCCCTCCACCCACCCGGTCGGCCACTTTCAGGCGGCGGTTCACGATCCGCTTCTGGGCCGCCGCCGTGACCAGGCCGACAACGCCCTGCACGGCGGTGAAGGCCGCCGCGAAGATCAGCACCAGATAGCCCTGCGAGGCCTCCACTCCCATCGGCGCCTCAGCTCAGGACGCGCGAGGGGTCGAACACGGCGGTGTCGTAGGCGACGCCGCGCCGCACCATCTCGTCCAGGCAGCGCGGGCGCAGGCCCGTGGCGCGAAACTCCCCATGCACCGCGCCATCGGCGCCGGTATGGGTGCGCTGGAAAGCGAAGATTTCCTGCATCTGCACCACCTGGCCCTCCATGCCGGTGATCTCGGTGACGCTCATCACCCGCCGCTTGCCGTCCGCCAGGCGCATCACCTGGACGATCAGGCCTACCGCCGAGGCGATCTGGCCGCGGATCGCTTCCGGAGCCAGGGCCATCCCGGACATGGCCACCATCTGCTCCAGGCGGGTGATGGCGTCGCGCGGCGTGTTGGCGTGGATGGTGGCCATGGAGCCCTCGTGGCCAGTGTTCATGGCCTGCAGCATGTCGAAGGCTTCCTCGCCGCGCACCTCACCCAGGATCACCCGGTCGGGGCGCATGCGCAGGGCGTTCTTGACCAGCTCCCGCTGGCGGATCTCGCCCTTGCCTTCGATATTGGGCGGCCTGGTCTCCATGCGCACCACGTGAGGCTGCTGCAGTTGCAGCTCGCAGGCGTCCTCGATGGTGATCATCCGCTCCTTGTGGCTGATCGCCGAGGACAGGGCGTTGAGCATGGTGGTCTTGCCGGACCCGGTGCCGCCGGAGATCACCGTGGACACCCGGCACTTCACCGCGCCGTGCAGGAAGTCGGCGACGCACATGGGCATGGCCCCCACGTCCACCAGCTTCTCCAGGGTGTAGGGCTTCTTGGAAAACTTGCGGATGGAGACGCAGGCCCCATCGACGGTGATCGGCGCGATGGCGGCGTTGACGCGGCTGCCGTCGGGCAGGCGCGCATCGACCATGGGTGAGCTTTCGTCGATGCGGCGGCCGACGCCGGCGACGATGCGGTTGATGATCCGCAGCAGGTGGTCATTGTCGCGGAACCGGATTCCGGTCTCGGACAGCTCGCCGAAGCGCTCGATATAGACCTGGAAAGGCCCATTGATCAGGATGTCGGCGATGGTGTCGTCCTTGAGCAGCGGCTCGATCGGCCCCAGCCCCACCATCTCGTCGTAGACCGACGACCCCAGCTGCTCCAGTTCGACGGAGTTGTAGACCAGCCGCTCGTCGCGGGCGAAGTCGGCCACCAGGCTGAGCACCTGCCGGCGCAGCTCCGTCTCGCCCAGCTTGTCGAGTTTCGACAGGTCCAGTTCGTCGATCAGCCGGGCGTGCAGCTTGAGCTTGACCTCCAGCAGTTGCGATTCCGGCGAGACGGCGACGGGCTCCGGGCGGCCGCGGGCGGCTGAAGGCTGCTCCGGCTCGACCGGCGCCGCATCGGCCGCCGGCTTGAAGGCGCTTAGGTTGAACCGGGCCATCAGGCGGCCTGCGCGGCGGCGGCGCGCTGGGCGCTGCTGTCGGTCAGCAGGTGGTCGATCAGCGCCGCCACGTCGCGGACGATCTTTGACTTCGGCCGGTGCTGGCTGATCGGTCCGCCCAGGTTGGCCGACGCCGCGGCGGCCTCCCAGTCGGAGGAGATGCCGCCATCGGCCTTGCGTTGCAGGGCGCGCTCCGCCTCGGCCATGGAGGGCGCCGGGCCGAACATGCGGCTGGACAGGCGATTGAGCACGATCCGCGGCCGCATGCCGGCCGGCAGCTCCGCCTCGATCTCGTCGGATAGCGAGCGGGCCGCGAGCAGGGCCGGCACGGTGAGCTCCGAGACCACTAGCACCTCGTCGGCGCCGCGCAGCGCCTCCAGGGTCCAGTCCCGGGGGTGGCGGGGCCTGTCCACCACCACCGCCTCGTAGGTCTCACAGGCCAGATCCAGCACCTTGAGCACCGCGTCCCGCGACGTGCGGGTGAAGGCCATGGGGTCGCGCGGGCAGGCCAGCAGGTCCAGGCCCTTGCCCACCGGGGTGGCGAAGGCCGCGATCAGCCCCGCGTCGATGCGGTCGGCGGCGGCGCCCAGCTCGCCCAGGGGCAGGGCCGCCTTGGCGCCCAGATAGGCGGCGGCGGCGCCGTCGGCCAGGTTGAGGTCGATCAGGCAGACGCCGCGCGGCCGGCTGCTGCGCAGCCCCAGCATGGTGGCGATCTCCACCGCCATGGTGGTGGCGCCGGCGCCGCCCACCGCGCCGGTGATCGCCCAGCATCGCGAGGGCGCGCCGGGTCCGGCGGCCAGGGCGACGCCCGGCGGCGGGGCGGCGAGCAGCGCCTCGGCGGCGGCGGCGAGTTCATCGGGGGTGAAGGGCGCCTCCAGCACGTCGGAGCGCTGCAGGCGCATCAGGGCGCGGACCAGCCCGGCCGGAAGCTGTTCGCCCATCAGCAATGTGGGCGGCGGGGCGGGGTGGGCCGCCAGGGCGGCCAGACCCACCGCGAGCGCCTCGGGCGCGGCGCTGTCGGCGTCGATCAGCACCAGATCCACCGCGCCCGGCGCGATGTGGCTCAGCCGCTCGACGCCGGCGACCTCCAGCACCACCCCGAACAGGGGGCCCTGGGCGACCGGCGCGAGGCCGGCGCCAATGGCCAGGACCCGACGGCCCATCAGCGCGCTCATGACCGAGGCCCCTTGGTCCAGGCGGCGGCCACCGGCGCGCGCATGGGCACATCCAGGGATTTGCCGGTCAGGAACAGCTCGATGGAGCCTGGCTCGTTGCCGACGCTCAAGGGCGTGACCGGCTGGGCGGCGAAGTCCCCCGCCCCGGCGAGTCTCGGGGTGACGATGATCACCAGTTCGGTTTCCTGCCGCCGCCAGCGGGTGGATCGATACAGGGCGCCAAGCACCGGGATGTCGCCGACACCCGGCAGCTGTCGGATGGTGTTGGTGTAGTCCTGCTGCAGCAGGCCGGCGATGGCGAAGCTCTCGCCGTCACGCAGCTCCACGGTGGTGGACGCCCGCCGGACCGTCAGGCTGGGCACGTCAAAGCCGGAAATCCGCAGACTGTTGCGGGGGTCGAGCTGGCTCACTTCCGGCGCCACCTGCAGGCGGATCAGTCCATTCTCCTGCACCAGGGGCAGGAAATTCAGCGTGACGCCGAATGGCCGGAACTCAATGGTCACCTGGTCGCGGCTGGCCGGGACCGGGAACGGGAATTCGCCCCCGGCCAGGAAGCTGGATTTCTCGCCGGACAGAGCGGTCAGGTTCGGCCGCGCCAGGGTGCGGATCGCGCCCTTTTCCTCCAGCGCCTGCAAGGTCACGTCAATGCTGGCTGAACCAGCCGAGCCGCGCACATGCAACAGGCCCTGCGGCTGCGAGGCGCCGATCAGGCCGCCACCGGTGGAGAGGTCGAAGCGGGGGCCGCTGACGGCGATGCCGAAGCCGATGTCCTGCAGCGCCGAGCGGCCGGCCTCGATGATCCGCACCTCCAGGATCACCTGCTCGGACGACCGCACCGTCAGCGCCGAGGTCACCGCCAGGGGGGCGAATTTCTCCGCGAAGGCCTTGGCGCGGTTGGCGACGCCGGTGTTGGAGACGTCACCGGTGAGCAGCAGGCCCTCGCCCAGGCTGCGCACGGTGATGCGTTCGCCAGGCAGGGCGGCGGCCAGGTCGCTTTGCAGGGCTGCGGCGTCATAGCCGACCCGCACGTCGATCACTTCCTGCAGCCGGCCGCCGCCGCCGTAGACCAGCAGATTGGTCGATCCCAGCGCCTTGCCGCGGACGTAGAAGCTGCGGTCGGTGGTGGCGACGATCTGGGCCATTTCGGGCTGGGCGACCACAATGCGGTTGGCCGGCGCGTCGAGCTGGAACGAGGCCGACTTGTTCTTCGGCACATGGATCACCCGGCTGGGTGCTATTTCGCTGGAAAAGGCGTCGGCCGCGACCGCCGTGCTTGCGAGCAGGGAGGCCGTCAGAACGACGGCGGTGAAACGCGCGATCATGAACAACTCCTAGGCCCCGGACTTCGAGTCGGC
>CAXNKO010000251.1:0-4215 GCA_964202685.1 Caulobacterales bacterium | reverse complement strand
GACGTGGCCGACACCTCCGAACTGACGGGCGTCTGCTTCTCGCCGGACGGTGCGACGATGTTCGTAAACGTTTATTCGCCGGGGATCACCCTGGCGGTCACCGGGCCGTGGGGACGATTCAGGGTCTAGCGGACCGTCAGGGTCGCCGTGTCGATCGCCTGAGTGATGCGCGGACGGCCCTGTTCGTCGCGGATCTCGATTCGCACCAGCGGCGCGGGAGCCGCCCAGTCGATTTCAATCAGACCGAAGTTGCGCTCGCGCCAGACATCTCCGACCCGAAGCGCATTGGGCGGCGTCACCGGCCAGACCTCGGTGAGTCCCGAGGAGGTGATGTCCCAGATCGGGTAGGGCGTGTTGACGTCCAGCTTGGAGACCTCGGCATAGTGGGTGTCGCCGCTGATGCAGATCATCCGCTCGGCGCGGGCGCCGCGGATCGCCTGGAAGAGTCTGGCCTGGTCGCGGGCGTAGTTGACCCAGCCCTCCCAGCCGGCGAAGTCGGCCAGCACCTGCAGGCTCGACCCCAGGATACGCAGATCCGCGGGCTGGCTCAGCTGGGTTTCCAGCCAGCGCCACTGCGTCTCGCCCAGCATGGTGGCGTTCAGGTCGGGGATGCGCTCATAGGGGCCCGGCGTCGGCAGGCCCGCTGCGGCCTTGGTCTTGACCCAGGTTTCGTAGTCCTGGCCGCCGAGCTCGAGCTTGCGCAGGGGTGTGCGATTCCAGCGCAGATCGGGCAGCACCAGCTGCAACCTCCTGCCCGCCGGGCCAAACAGATAGCTGGCGTAGATTCCGTCACGGGTGCGGCGGGGGCTGTTGGCCGGCTCCCCCCAGAAGTCGCAGAACAGCTTCCGGGTCTCGGACTTCATGGGGTAGTCGGCGCCGGCGTCGTCCTCGCCGAAATCATGGTCGTCCCACACCGCGCAGGTCGGGACCGTATCGCGCAGCTTCCGGAATCCAGGCTTGGCGGCTAGCTGGGCGTACTTGTCCCGCACGACCGACATATCGCGGGTGTCTGCGTAAATGTTGTCGCCGAGGAAGATGAACAGGTCGGGCTTGGCCGCCAGCACCGCCTCCCAGATTGGCTGGTCCTTGGACTGCTTGGCGCAGGAGCCGAAGGCGATGCGCGACAGTGGCCGGTCCAGCCCCGGATGCGGCGCATCCGGGGTGTCGGCCCTGGCGGGAACCGCCGCGGCGGACGCGGCAAGCGCCAGCGCCGTGCGGCGGGTGAGGGACGCCGCCAACTCAGAACGCCTTGCGGATTGTTACGAAGACCTTGCGCGGCGAGGCCGCCAACAGAGTCTGGCTGTCGCCGCGCAGCACGAACCCGTTTGAGTTGATGGTCGAGACGTAGGTCTTGTCGAACAGGTTCGAGACGTTGACCTGCGCCTCAAGGCCCTCGAACAATTCGGAGCCGGAGAACCGGTAACCAAGCGCCATGTCCGCTACGGTCTGGGACGACACGCCACGGTCGTTCTCATATGTAAAGAACCGCTTGGACAGGTATGACACCGCGAAGCGACCGAACACCGAGCCGTTGTCATAGAACAGCTCGCCCTTGAGCAGATGCCTGGGCGTGTCGACAGTGACCTTGTCCTCGGTCTGGGCGACAATCACCCCGTTGCCGTCCCTGGTGTCGTCGTCGTAGGTCGAGTCGTTGAAGGCGTAGGAGCCGAACACCGACCAGTCGTCCGTGAGGTTCAAGGAGGCGACCGCCTCCAGCCCCTGGGCAGTCACACCGCCGACGTTGGCGAGCGCCGAGGGATTGCCGATGATGCCGGCGCCTACCGGCACGGCGAACAGCCGATTCTTGAACTCAACGTGATAGGCGGCCAGCACGCCCTGGAATCCGCCGCTACGATAGCGAATACCGGCTTCGACGGTGTCCGACAGCTCCGGTTTGAGCTTGTCCTTGATCGCCAGGAAGCCCGCCAGGCTGGCCGAGAACGGGCCGGAGGTGTTCGAGCTCGGGAACGTCCGCATGTTGCGGGAATAGCCCGCGAACAGCTGGGTCCCGGTTGAGACGTCGTAGCGAAGACCGGCCTGGGGCAGGAACCCCTTGCTGGCCTTGATCTTGCCGGTCTTGTTGGCGCCGCTGACCGTGACCGCCTCGTTTTCCACCGACAGCGATTTGAAACCGAAGTTCACCGCCAGCGCGTCGGTGACGGTCCAGGTGTCCTGGATATGGAACTGACGGGTGGTGGTCTTGAAGTCGTACTCCCAGTCGGTGCGGAACGATTCTCTTTGCATCTTCAGTGAGTTGCGCTGTGGCGCGCTGCGGTTCAGCGCGTAGTAGCGGCGGGCTTGGGTGAAGTCGTTGTCTTCGAGCCAGACGCCGGCATTGACCGCATGGCCGTCGAAGTGGACCGTCCCGCTGGCGATGAGGCCGTAGCGCCGGATATCATACTCGGTGGTGCGGATGGAGATCGGCGCGTCATTGGCTGTGGCGCCGGCGACGCCGTAGTTGGGCGACGGGACATAGGGGGTGTACCAGAGGCCCTGGCCTTCATTGTTATGGCCGTAGGCTGTGGCGCGAAGGTCGAAGGTGTCACCTATGGGCAGGCCCACGGTCACCGCGCCCAGCAGGTCGTCGCGCAGGCCCGAGGCGTCGAAATAGGCGTCGTCGATGGTGGCGATAGGGGCCGGATAGACCGTGCCCAGCGAGGTGAACCTCGGCGTCACGCCAGTCTCGCCGCGGTTGTTGCCAATGTCGGCGACCCGCACCGCCAGCGGCCAGTCGTCGGATATGTTGTCCCAGGCATAGCCAAGGCGGCTGATCATTTCCAGCGACAGGTCCTGGTAGTCGTTCTCGCGGCGCTTGGACCAGTTGAGCCAGCCCGTGATCGAACCCTCGCCGATTGGCTGAATGGCCTTGATATTGAACTGTTGCTGCTTCTGTTCGCCAACGCCCTTCCACTTGTCGGCGGTATTGTAGGCATAGCTAACATATCCTCGGAAGCCACCCTCCAGTTCGCCGCTCTCCAGGCGCAGGAAGCCACGGTAGGTGTTGTCTTCGCCGGCGGTAACTGCGGCCAGGCCGCCGAAATCCGCCTGCGGGTTGTGGGAGCGGTACTTGAGCGATCCGCCTAGATTGCTCGACGAGGCGGTCTCGAGGGAACCGGCGCCCTGGGCCAGCTCCACCCCGCCGACGTTTTCGGAGATGATGGCGCGCGAGATGTGCAGACCGTTGTGATTGCCGTAGGTCATGTCGCCCAGGGGCACGTCGTCGAGGGTGAACCCAAGCTGGTTTTGGTTGAAGCTGCGGATGCTGATCCGCGCCGACCACTCATAGGACCCGAAGGGATCGGCCGCCTGCAGGTTCACGTTCGGCAGCTTTTCCACAAGCTTTAGCGGGCTGGCGCCCGGCGTGGCCCGCAGTAGCTCGGCGCCGTCGACGTTCTGAACCTGACGGGTGGCGCCGTAGCCCGTGACGACGATTTCATCGACCGCGGTGGCGGCGTCGGAGCCGGCTGCGTCCGCGGGTGATTGCGCTGCGGCGGACGATGCACACACGATGGCGCACAGGCCGGCACCGGCAAGTAGGTAAGCTTTCATCTTTATCCCCAAGTTTTCGCGCTTTCAAGCGCGCCGGCATGGAGATAACAACTATTATAGACAGTATTGATTCGATTTTGTGACACATTTTTGTACCCGTGGACGACAGGTGAATTGGCGTGATCGGTGTAATATTGTCCTCAAGTTTTATTAATACGTCACATTGATAGGTGGGGGCGCTGTCTGGCGACTGTTATTCTGCTGATCAGCCGCCGGTCAGCGGGATCACGCCGCTGGCCAGGCCCGCGGCCAGCATCACCAGGGAGAGCAGGATCGCCCAGCCGAGGGTGAAGCGCTGGTGCTGGCCCAGGTCGCGCTCCACCAGGCCCACCAGCAGATAGGTGGAGGGCACCAGGGGGCTGAGCAGGTGGACGGCCTGGCTGGTCAGGGCGGCCCGCGCGATCTGTACCGGTTCGACGCCGTAGCGGGCCCCCGCCTCGGCCAGGATCGGCAGCACCCCGAAGAAAAAGGCGTCATTGGAGAGGAAGAAGCTGAACGGCATGGAGAGCAGGGCCGTGATCGGCGCCATATAGGGTCCGATCCCCGGCGGGATCAGCGCCACCACGCTGTTGGCCATGGCGTCGGTCATGCCGGCGCCGTTGAGGATGCCGGTGAAGATCCCCGCCGCAAAGATCACCGCCACCACGGCGAGGATATTGGGCGCGT
>CAXNKO010000250.1:0-4231 GCA_964202685.1 Caulobacterales bacterium | reverse complement strand
GCATCGACGACATAGAGACCGCCCACCCCGTGGACCTGGCAGTTTGCATCGACGACGGCGGCCGAAGGATCGGCCCCCATGCGGGCCGTACCCACCTCATGCCAAAGGTCGGGCGGGCGATTTCGGACGATCGAGATGAAGCCCGCCCTGGCGAACGACTGCACCGCCTTGCCGCGCAAGCGCCGGACGGCGCGCATATCGTGAGGCGGCTCAATGCGTTGACCCACGCGGTCCCCGTTGAAATCATAGCCGGACGCCTGGGTCGGAAAAGTCTCGTTCATGTGGAATACCGTCAGGCAGTGCTCGCCAACTAGCTTTGCGAACGGCCGCACCGCAGGCGAAAGTTCCTTCCAGAACGGGGCCTGGCCCGCCACTTGGATGACCCCCAGCGGCGGGTCCGCGTCGGCGCCACGCTCACAGAATCTGTTGATGGCGAAGGCCTTGGTCTGGACCTCTGGCAACCTGCGAAGGCTGACGAGCGGAAAGATCATCCCGGTGGAATGGCCGCCCAGATATCGGCCCAGCTGGCCGGTACTGTTGCCCAGACCCTCCGGGTGCGCGTTGGTCCTGGACCTGCGCATGAGCGCGATCGACCCGGGGATGCCGCCACCTACGACAACCGCATCGGCAGCCACGGTGAATTGCTCGCCTTGGCGCTCTAGGTGGACGCCCGTGGCGTGTGCGCCGGCGGCGTCCGTGACCACGCGTAGGCAGGTGGTGCGCACGGCAAGCTGGACATTGCCGGTGGCGATGGCCGGTCGGATGGCGGCGATGTCGGCGTCCAGCTTGGCGTCCCGCCCGCAGGCGTAGGAATCACAGGACGGGCAGTCGACACAGGCGCCCCCCGGGCCGAAATCCACCGCCCTGGGGACGGGGGTGGCGGCGACGCTCCTGGCGCGCAGCCGTTGGACGATGCGGGCGACGAAGGGCTGGTAGTCGACGGGGGGGTAGGGGAACGGCGTCGACCGGGGCGGCGCGCTCGGGCCGTCATCCGGCGCCCCGTGGACGCGGTACATTTGCTCCGCCTCGCCGTAGAAAGGCTCCAGATCCCAGTAGTCGATGGGCCATGCGCCGGAAACACCGGCTTCATGGTCTACAGAGCAGAAGTCGCTCTCGCTCAGACGGTACATGGTGGCGCCGTAGAACTTGGAACGGCCGCCGACGAAATTCAGCGGCGCTGAGCGATCAGAAACGAAGTCCAGGATATGTCGTGATCGGGGGTCTGCTCCGGCCGCCGGATCGGCCGGCAGGAAATCGCCCTGCTCCACCACCAGCACCTTCAACCCGGCGCGGCCGAGCCGTAGCGCAGCGCTGGCCCCGCCCAGGCCGGTGCCCACCACCACCGCGTCATAGCGCTGGCCGATGGGCCGCTCGGCTGTCGAATCCCGACCCATGTCCATGTTGCGCCCAACCCATCAACCTGGGTCGCGCCGACGAAGCGCCTCTTCCGCAAGGTCTCGAGACTGCCCCGGGCGTTCCCGAAGTCACCAACCACCCACCGTGGGGGATTAGAAGCCGACCGTTGCCGTCGATGCAAGCGCCTTGCAGCGTGAGATGTTTCTGGCAAATCGACCCCATCTTCAAGCTCGCCAAGTCACGGTTTTCCAGGCGTGATCGCATCGGGCGTGGGGCTGGGATTCCGGGGTTTGGGCTCTGCTGGAGGCGATCGTCACCAGCGGGCTCGCGCAATTCATCTGGCTGGGCGGATGACGCCCTCTTGGATAAATGAGGCCAGCAGCGCGCCGTCCCGCGACATCACCACGCCGCGGCTGAGGAAGCGGCCGCCGAACACCGAAAGTGGGTCGCAGTCGAACAGCCACCAACTGTCACTGGGGAGCGGTCGGTGGAACACAAGCGTGTGGCTGATGGTCCGCGACAACAGCCCACGACCGCGGCCGGAACCGACCGGGAAGGGAGTCGCATAGACCCAGTAGTCAGATGCGAACGCCAGGGCGCAGGCCAACAGGGTGGGGTCGTGCAGCCGCTCCAGGGTTCGGCACCAGTAGGGGTGAAGCCGCTCCGCCTCCCCGGACGCCGGCGAGACCGGACGAATGTCGATCACCCGCTGGGTCAATCTGTCAGGGTTGAGGGGTTCGAGGGTCTCGGGCGCCGGAACATCCGGCAGGCCCGTTGCCTGCCAGTCGTCCCCCGCCTCCGGTTTCTGGAAGACCGCCTGGGCCACGACCGCCAGCCGACCGCCTGTGACCATGTTGATGCGGCGTAAGGCGAAGGTCTGGCCATCGTTCACCCGCTCGACCTCGAGCTCATGGGGGCCACCCCAATCGCCATTGTTCAGAAAGGTCGCATGCAGCGACATTGGCGTCAGGCCGGGGCCAACGGTCTCAGCGGCGCATCGCAGGATCGCGGCCATTGAGAGACCGCCAAACAGGAACCCGGTGCCGGGAGGCGTCACCACGAACCGGTCGCCGCCAAGGGATCTGACCGGAAGGAGTTCATTGAATCGATTTGTCATCGCCGCGACTTAAGGCGCGTTCGCGCCTGCGTCGATTGGCAAGCTTGGATGGCTTCGAAGTCCTTGACGTTGGAGGAGAGGCGGGCGCGGGCATGTTTGGGAACCGGACATTCTAGACCGGTGGCGCCCCCAGACGCCTGCTTTCGCCGCCGACTTGAATCCGGGCGCGGTTTCGGCCATACACCCCGGCTCATGTCGGCGGCCCGCTTTGCCGCTGCCGCCGTTTTCATGCCTGCGAGACTCTCCCATGGCCGTTCCGAAGAGAAAAGTTTCGCCGTCACGGCGGAACATGCGCCGCTCCCACCACGCCCTGGGCGCCAACTCCTATGTGGAAGACAAGGAGACTGGCGAACTAAAGCGCCCCCACCACGTCGACCTGAAAACCGGGATGTACAAGGGCCGCCAGGTCCTGACGCCGAAGGAAGACTAGCAGCCCTCGGCACACCAGGCGCGCAGCTCAGCTCGGGCTCAGCGCCGACGGTCGAAGCGCATCCCGGCCTCGACTTCGTTGATGGCGGCGTTCACCAGCCGTATCGCCTTGCCGCGGTGCCCGCCCTTGTCGTGGTCGGCCGCCTGAAGCTCGCCTCGTGCGCTTTGCAAGTGGCCGAGGGCCGCGTGCATGCGTGGTTGGTTGGCCATGGCCGCGCCGATGGACACGCCGCGCGCCAGGGTGGCGACCAGCGCGGCGCCCGCCAATAGGCTGTTGTTCACTCGGGTCATGAAATCTTTCCCCCTTTCCGGTCAGTTGCGGACCCAGCGATCCGCAGGGTAAAGCCTCGCGCCGCCGGGGTGTTCGCACAAGAGGTAAAGCTATGACCGAGATTGTTGACATCGAAGCTCGTGAAATCCTCGACAGCCGCGGCAATCCCACCGTGGAGGTGGACGTCACCCTGGACGACGGCGTCTGTGGCCGCGCGGCGGTTCCGTCAGGCGCCTCCACCGGCGCCCACGAGGCGATGGAGCGGCGCGATGGCGACAGCGCCCGCTACGGCGGCAAGGGCGTGCTGCAGGCGGTGGACGCCGTCAACGGCGAGATTTTCGATGCGCTTTCGGGCTTTGACGCCCGCGACCAGCGCCGGATCGACAATGTACTGATCGGCCTGGACGGCACGCCCAATAAGTCGCGCCTGGGCGCCAACGCCATCCTGGGGGTCAGCCTGGCCGTGGCCAAGGCCGCCGCCCAATCCCTGGGCCAGCCTCTCTACAACTATGTGGGCGGAGTCTCAGCCCGGGTTCTGCCGGTGCCGATGATGAACATCATCAACGGGGGCGCCCACGCCGACAACCCCATCGACATCCAGGAATTCATGATCCTGCCCACCGGCGCGCCGACCTTTGCCGAGGGCCTGCGGATGGGCGCCGAAATCTTCCACGCGCTCAAGAAGTCGCTGAAGGACGCTGGCCACAATACCAACGTCGGCGACGAGGGCGGCTTCGCTCCAAATATCGGCGGGGCGGTCGATGCGCTCGCCTTCATCGTCAAGGCCGGCGCGGCGGCCGGCTACCGGGCCGGCGAGGATTTTTTGCTGGGCTTGGACGTGGCTTCCACCGAGTTTTTTAAAGCCGGCAAATATGAGCTGGAGGGGGAGGGGCGCAGCCTCGATCCCGGCGGCATGGTCGACTATCTGGCCGATCTCGTGGGGCGGTTTCCCATCGCCACCATCGAGGACGGCTGCGCGGAGGACGATCTCGACGGCTGGAAGCTGCTCACCGATCGCCTGGGCGGCAAGATCCAGCTGGTGGGGGACGATCTGTTCG
>CAXNKO010000249.1:0-4232 GCA_964202685.1 Caulobacterales bacterium | reverse complement strand
ATGCTGCTGGCGCTTCACGACAGCCTCGACGACGGCATGCGCGCCGGACCCCTGGTGGTGCGGCTCGCCGCTGCGGGTGGCGGGGGCGATGGGCGCGCCGCGGCCCTGTCCGGCTGCCGCCTGCCGCAGAACGGCGGCGCGGTGTCCTGCGCCCTCACCCGGGCGGCGGCGCCGGTGCTGGGCGGCGCCAACGGCTTGCACGACAAGGCCGGTCTCGAGACCGTCACCGCCACCCTGTTCGAAACCGCCAAGGCCACCGGTCTGGAGCTCGAACTGGCGCTGGTCGAGATGGGCGGCTTCGCCGCCGCGCGTGGGACCATGGATCCCGAGGCGGCCAAGCTCATTGATCAGCGCATGGCCGGCCTGCTGCGCGCCCAATCGCACGGGGGCGCCGCCGCCGCCGAGTTGGGCGACGACCGCTTCGCCCTGGTGCGTCGCCGCGGCGGGGAAGGCGCCGACGCCATGGCGACTCGGCTGGCGAGTCAGCTCGGGCTGGAGGGCGATTCGGCCATCGTTCCGGCCGGCGCGTCGCTGTCGCTGGCGGCGGACGCCAACCCTTCGCAAGTATTGCGGGCGGTGCGCTTTTCGCTGGACAACTTCATCCGCGACGGCGCGCCACAGTCCTCGGAGGTGAGCCTTGGCGATGCCATCACCCGCTCGATGCGCCGGACGCTCAGTGACGCCGCCGCCCTCAACAAGGCCGTCGCCGAGCGCAGTTTCAAGCTGGTCTACCAACCGATCATCGATCTGCAGGGCGCGGGCGCGGTGCACCACTATGAGGTCCTGGTCCGCTTCGGCGATCAGGGCAGCCCGTTCCCGATGATCCGCATGGCCGAGGAGCTGGACCTGATCGAGGCTCTGGACTTGGCGATCGTCGAAGCCACGGTCGAGCGCCTGGCCAAGGACCCCGCGGTGTCCCTGGCGGTGAACGTCTCTGGCCGCACCATCGCCAGCCCGGAATTCATCCAGTCGGTCAGCAAGATCCTGGTAGCCAATCCCGCCGCGCGCGGTCGGCTGATGTTCGAACTCACCGAGAGCGCCGCCATCGGCGACCTGGCGATGGCCGACCGCCACCTGCAGGTCCTGCGCGCCCAGGGATGCCAGATCTGCCTGGACGATTTCGGCGCCGGCGCCGCCTCCTTCTCCTACCTCCAGCAGCTCAGTCTCGACGTGGTGAAGATCGACGGGGCCTATATCCGCGAGCTGCAGCACGGCGGGCGGGAAAGCACCTTCATCCGCCATCTGGTCAACATGTGCGCCGAACTTGGCGTCAAGACCGTGGCCGAAATGGTGGAGACCCCCCAGGTGGAGGACGCCGTGCGCCGGGCCGGCGTCGATTATGCCCAGGGCTGGCTCTATGGCCAGGCGACGGAAGCGCCGGTTCCGCCGGCCCCGCGCGCCGCCCCTGTCTCGGCCGCGATTCGGGCCCGCCGCGGCTGCGCCACGGAAACCTGGGGCTGAGTGGTAATATTCCACGCGGCGCCTCTTGAGGCCCGGCCGTTATCAGGTAGATGTCGCCATTCTGCGTATTCGCCCTGTCCGGATCATCGATGCTATCCCCTAAGAACACCAACTTCAGCGACCGCCTGTCCACTGCCGCCGCCGCCAAGCAAGCTATGCTGGCCAAGTTCAAACCCAAGCCCGCCGTAACTGACCCGTTGCTGGAGTTGCGCAAGGCCGAACAGGCCGCGGAGCTTGAGCGCCTGCGCGCCGAACGGGCCATTGTGCGTGAGGAAAAGCGCCAGCGGGCCGCCGAGGCGGCCGAGATCAAGGCCGAGGAGGACGCCATCACCGCCGACGCCCGGGAACTGGCCCTGCGCGCCGCCCAGAAGGCCGCCCGCGACGCCCGCTACGCCGCCCGCAAGCAACGCCGCAAATAGGCCCGGCTCGCGCCCTGCCAACGGGGGAACTGGGCTCGCTGAGGGCTATGGGCGGTCGGTAGGAGCGTATAGGCTTGGGTTGGATCAAGATGGTGGGAGCGCGCCGATGACCGCCATGACTATTCAGCGCCTGCTCGCGGCGGTGTTTCTCGTGCTTGGCGGCTGGTGCGTGATCGCGCCGGGGAGCGTCCTCGACCTGACCATCCGCCCACAGTTCAGGGTCAATGCGCCGATCGAATCCTTCCTTACCGCCGGCTTCGGCGCCCAGGCTCTGATCGCCGGCCTGTTCGCCGCCACGGCGAGATTCACCAGGACCACCTTCATGGCTTATGGCGTGGCGCTGCTGCCGTTCCTGGTCTTTGACTACTGGTTCTACCGGGTGGAGCCGGTGCTCACCTCCATCGGCCTCTTAGACGCCGTGGGTAACCTCATCATGCTGGCGCTCTGCTATGCGGGTTGGCGCCGGGCCGAGCGGGTCTAGGCCGCCCGCTGCAGCTCCTGCTTCACCCGCTCGGCCAGGGTCTTGATGTCGATGGGCTTGGGCAGGAAGGAGACGTTGGTCTCGCCTTCCAGCAGGTTGGAGAACTCCGCCTCGGCGTAGCCGGAGATGAACATCACCGGCGCGCCCCCCAGGAAGGGCCTCGCCTGTTTCAGAAGATCGGTGCCCTGCATCCCCGGCATCACCACGTCGGAGATCATCAGGTCGATCTGGCCGGTGTGGGCCTCGGCGAGTTCGAGCGCCTCCTCGCCGCTGGCGGCCTCGATCACCTCATAGCCCCGGGCGCGCAGCAGCTTGGCCGCGACGATGCGCACCGCGTCCTCGTCCTCGACGAACAGGATGCGCCCGAAGCCGGACAGGTCCCGGGGGGTGGGACGGGGGACCTTCGCCTTCGCATGAGACACCACTTCGCCCACCGGCGGCACATAGACGGGCAGGAAGATCCGGAACGCCGCCCCCGCCCCCGGCTTGGACTCCACCGCGATCCAGCCGTCGGACTGCTTGACGATGCCATAGACGGTGGCCAGGCCCAGCCCGGTCCCCTCGCCCACCGCCTTGGTGGTGAAGAACGGATCGAAGATCTTGTCGATCACATCGGGCGGGATGCCCGGCCCGTCGTCGGACACCTCGATCAGCGCCTGGGCGCCGCGGGCGCCGGGATAGCCCAGCTCGCGCGCCTCGATCTCGGTGACCCTGGCCGTGCGGATGCGAACGGTGGACCCGCCCGACGCGCGGATGGCGTCGCGGGCGTTGACCGCCAGGTTCATCACCGCTGTCTCCAGCTGGCTGCGGTCGGCGCGCACGGCGGGCAGGTCGCGGCCGTACTGGGTGTCCAGCTTGACGTCCTCGTGCAGCACCCGGCGCAGCAGCACCTCGAACTCGCTGATCAGCTCGCCTAGCTCCAGGGTCTCGCGCTGCACGGTCTGCTTTCGCGAAAAGGCCAGCAGCTTGCGCACCAGGTCGGCGGCGCGGTTGGAGGTCTGGCGGATCTCGTTCAGCCCCTCGTAGGACGGATCGCCCAGCGGGTGGCGTGACGCCAGCACGTCCAGCTGCATCAGTATGGCGGTGAGCAGGTTGTTGAAGTCGTGGGCTACCCCGCCGGCCAGCTGGCCGATCGCCTGCATCTTCTGGGCCTGGGCCAGCTGCAGCTCGATCTGCTTCTGCTCGGAGACGTCGACCAGATAGGCCACCCAGCGGCCTTCGCCCCGGGAGAGGTAAAGGTGGGCCATGCGGGTCGGATCGGCCGCCAGCCGCACCTCCAGGGCCGCCTGGGAACCTTGCGCCAGCCGGTCGGCCGCGTCGGCGCGCGACACCGGCTCGATCAGATCGCCGAACACCACGCCGGACCGGCCGGCGCCGGCCATGGCGGTGAGCGCCGGGTTGGCCTCGATGATCACTGCTGTGAACGGATCCTCGCCCTCGAGCAGGGCCGCGCCGAACGGCGAGGCGGCGGCGAAGGCGTCCAGCACTTTTGGCGGCGGCGGGGTGGCGGTGTTGAAGGCGCTGAGCACCTCCATCGCCCCCTGGGGCAGGGCCAGCGGTTCCGGCGCCTGCTCGGTCAGGCGCACCAGGAAGCGGCGGGCGCCGATGGGCGACACCGCGGCCTGGTGATCGACGCCGCCGGCCCGGATCGACGCCCGCGCCGCCTCGCCGCGCCGGGCGCTGGACAGCGCCGCGAACAGGCTGGCGGCCGAGGGCCCATTCTTGGGCAGCCGCGGCGCATCGCCCAGGGTCGCCCGCCAGGCGGCGTTGGCGGCATAGACGCGGCCGTCGGTGGCGGCGATGGCGGCGGGCTCGCTGAGCGCGTCCACCAGCCGCTCGGGACCGCCATCGGCCTCGGCGGCGGGCTCCAC
>CAXNKO010000248.1:0-4242 GCA_964202685.1 Caulobacterales bacterium | reverse complement strand
CGACGGGGCGCCCTTCAGCCTGGTGGTGGAGACCTACGCCGACACGCTGCTGGCCATCGACCCACCGTCCCCCACGCGATAGGACCCCGGGCATGCGGCAGCTGTTGATGGTCATGGCCTGGGCTGTCGCCGGCGCCGCGGCGGCGCTGGATTACAACGCCGCGCCTTCCGTGACGGCCGCAGCGGAAGGCGCTGACGGCGCAGTGCTGAGGGCCGCCATGGATGTGGCCGCCCCGCCGCAAGCGGTGTACGCCGCCCTGGTTGACTGCCCCCGCGCGCACCTGTTCATGCCGGGCCTGCTGAGCTGCCGGGTGCTGGAGCGCGACCCGGCCGGCCGCTGGGAGGTGCGCGAGCATCGGCTCAGGGGCAGGGGGCTCAAGCCCGTGCTGCTGAACGTCTTCCGCATCGACCTGGAGCCCCCCGCGCGCCTCGCCTTCCGCCGCGTGGCCGGTGACTGGAAGCGCTCCGAGGGCGAATGGCGGATCCAGCCGCTGGAGGGCGGCCTGGGCGCCCGGGTCACCTACGAGACACACATGGCGCTGGCCGGGCCTGTGCCGCGCGCCATGGTTCGGGCGGCCATCGCCCAGGCGATGCCGAAGTCCCTGCTGGCCCTGCGGCGCGAGGTCTTGGCCCGAACCCAGCCCGCAGTCCGTCGATGAGCGAGGCCGACGCGGCGCTGCTGGAACTGCTGGGCGTGCTGGAGGCCGGCGGCTACGACTTCACCACGCCGGCGCCGGACACCCACCGCCGGGTCCTGCGACGGCGGTGGGGGCGGCTCGCCGGCGGGCTCGCCGATGTGTTCGGCTGGAACCTGCCCTTCGCGGCGACGGACATCGACCCGGTGGTGGTGGAGATTCTCCGCCGGGCCGGAGCGCTGAAGCGGGGCCGCCGCGGGCTGCGGAGCACCCTGCGGGTGGCTCGCGTCGGCGCGCGGCTGTTCCTGCACTCAGGGTTCCCGACCCGCCAGCGCGACGCGGTCTTCTTCGGCCCCGACAGCTATCGGTTCGCCGAACTGCTGCGCGCCGAAGTAGGTCCGCTGCAGGGGGTGCGCCGGATCGTCGATATCGGAACCGGGGCCGGTGTCGGCGGAATCGTCACCGGCGACCTGCAGCCGCGGGCGGCGGTGGTTCTCACCGACGTGAATCCCGCCGCCCTGCGCCTGGCCCGCGTCAATGCGGCCTTCGCCGGCGTGGCGGCGGAGCTGGCCGAGGGATCCGGGCTGCAACCCGTGGCCGGCGACTTCGATCTGGTGATCGCCAACCCGCCCTACCTCGGCGGCGGGATCGGCCGCCTGTACCGGGATGGCGGCGGCGCCCTGGGCGCGGCGCTATCCCTGGCCTGGGCCCGCGAGGCGGTCCTGCGCCTGCCCCCCGGCGGGCGCATGGTGCTCTATACCGGCAGCCCGATCATCCGGGGCCGCGACCGGATGCGCGAAGCTCTGGCGGCGCTCTGTGACGCGAACGCCTGTGATCTCAGCTACCGGGAGATCGAGCCGGACGTGTTCGCGGGAACCCTGGCGCATCCGGCCTACTGGCGGGTGGAGCGGATCGCCGCCGTGGGCGCGGTTATCGCACGCCGAGCTTGAGCTTGGCGGCCCGCGCCCTAACATCGCGGCCGGATCTCATCGCCCGGGGCGTCAGTATGTCAGAGCCGCCAGTCGGACGCGGGTCGTGGTTCTCGGACTTTGACATTGGCGGCGGCCGGCTGCGGGTGCGCGACACCGGGGCGGATCTCGCACTCGACGGGACGTTGATCCGCGAGGGATTGATCTGGCTTTCCCACCACGTGCTGGTGCGGGCCCGATCCTGGGGGCTGCGGCTGGTCCGACGCGACACCCGCAGGATTTGGTTTTCGCCCCGCGCACCCCGGCCCTGGTACATGATCTGGACGGCGATGGCCTGGGGGGGGCTGCGGATCGCAAGGACCCCGCAGGAGGCGGACGCCGCCTTCAGTTTCGAGGACGCCACCTGGTGCGCGCCGCAGGCGCCGCCCGTCTCGCCCAGCTTCAACTTCGGCTGCACTGATGTTTCCAAGTCCAGGGTGGCGGCGGTTTTCGAGGCCGTGTTCGGCTACCCCTTGGCGGTGGACCCGCGCGTCTGGACGGGGCCGGCCGTGGAAAAGAGCGAGCGCAACGGCGCCCACGACGGGCGCATCGTCCAATGTCCCACCGCGCCATCGCCGGGAATGCACTACCAGCGGGTGGTGGAGTCATCGGACGGCCGCTTCGCCTATGACCTGCGCACCCACTGTATCGGCGGCCAGCCGCGTGTGGTGTGGATCAAGCGCAAGCCCGCCGGCGACCGCTTTTCGATCCACAATCTCGGCGTCACCGTGGCCAAGCCTGAAACGGTGTTCAGCGCCGATGAGCTGGCGGCGATCGAGCGCTTTCTCGCCGCCATGGCCTGCGACTGGGCCGGGCTCGACATCCTGCGCGACGCCGACACCGGGCGAATCTACATCGTCGATGTCAACAAGACCGACGTTGGTCCGATCATCGCGCTGTCCTGGCGCGACAAGTTGCGTTCCGCCGGCATCCTCGCCGCGGCGCTGGTCGAGACCATCGAGGCCCGGACCCCGAAGGTTTAGCGCCCCCCCCCAACCACCCGTCAGAACGGCCCCGGCTCGACGCGGCCCACAGTTTGCGCGGCAGCTCTCAGAGGAAATCAACTTGTCCCGTTTCGAGACACTCGGACGGGACAGACGGGAGCCAGTCATGACGCCGCACACCACGATCGCCCGGGAATTCACCAACGATCAGGACGACGGATACGAGATCTTCCGCACCGCCCCAATCCGGATGAGAGTGACCGTGCGCGAACCGGTGGCCACGCCGCTGTTCATGGGTGGCGTCGCCCTATGGTTCCTGACCCTGTTCAGCATCGGCATGATGGTGCTGGGCTAAGCTGGACCCGCAGCGCTACTTCCGCGTCCAGGCGCCGTCGGGGGTCTGGTAGAAGTCCCCTGGCCGCAGCCGGCCCTCGACCACCTGCTTGTAGGTGGCCGCACCCGCCGCGGCAGGGGTGACGCCGTTGCGAGCGGCGGTTTCGCGATAGAGCTGGGCGCGTCCCGCATTGATTTCGTCGACGGCCGCGCGCAGGCCCGCGTCGCCGCCGGCCTTCACGAAACCGAGGAAGCCGTCCGACTGTTCGCCGACCAGGCCCGCGGTCTTGGCCTGGTCGACCAGGGCCTTGGACTGGGCCGCGTCGGCCAGGGCCGGGCCCGACACAAGCGCCGCCGCCAGGGCCGCCGCGCTGAGGATGAATGTCCGCCGTTGCATGTCTGGCGCCCTCTAGAACAGGTTGGGGTTTTTCTGGATCAACGCCTTGACGTCCTCGTCGAGGCGGATCCGGACGTCGGCGTCCAGTTTCGCGTAGATGGTGATTGGTTTCACATCCACGTGAACAGTCGGGGCGCAGGCGCTCAGCGCCATGGCCGCGCCGCCTAGTCCCAGGAACACGCGGGTCCCGTTCTCGCCATCGGTCATCTGGTTTTCTCCAAAGATCCCTGGGAGGGTATCGCGCCCGCCCCCTGAACACCGGCTGAACCGCGCGCACTGCGATAGCCGGCGACGTCGCCCAGAAGCTGGTCGAGGTTGAGCGATGTGTCCAACGTCAAATCAACCTTGGTGCCGGAGGGCAGCGGCTGGGTCGTCTGCATGAACTTGCCGTTGAGAAGATCCACCACCCCCACCCGCAGTTCCTGCGCCTTCGGCGGGCGGTTCTCGCCCTTGATGCGGAACAACACGCCCAGCCGCCCCTCGGGCAGGCTGTTGATCTCCGCCGACAGGGTTGAGAACGCCAGGTGCTCCATGGCCTGGTAGGCGAAGTCGCTGAAGGCGTTGGGGGCCGCCTGCGTGGTCTGCGCCGCCGGCTGGACCGCTTCCGCGCCCACCAGCGCCTCGCGGCGGATCGACAGTCTACCTTTCTCTACGGCGTGCAGTTCGCCCTTGGAGATGCGCAGCCCCTGCGGGACCATCTGGAAGGGCGCGGTTCCGCTGACCCGCGCCACCAGATCCATCCGGTCGCCGAACGGCGAGGCCTTCACCATCTGCTCGAGCTGCACGCCCTCCACCTGGAGCACCCCGCCCCAGGACGCCCCAGGCGCGAAGGGTAGGTCCAGGGCCGCCACCTTCAGCCACCCGCCGCCAGCCTCGGCTTCGGCGTCGCGGATCTGCAGCGTCTCGCCGCCCAGGCCGACGGTCGCCTTGATGTTGGTCAGCGGCGCAAAGGCGGTCACCTGGGA
>CAXNKO010000247.1:0-4247 GCA_964202685.1 Caulobacterales bacterium | reverse complement strand
TATCGGGCTGGAGCTCGGCTCGGTCTGGCGTCGGCTAGGTGCCAAGGTGACGGTAGTAGAGTATCTGGACCGCATCTCCCCCGGCATGGACGCCGAGGTGGCCAAGACCTTCCAGCGGGCGCTGACCAAACAGGGGATCGACTTCAAGCTGTCGTCGAAAGTGACCGCCGCCAAGGTCGCCAAGACCGGCGTCACCCTGACCGTCGAGCCGGTGGCCGGCGGCGCGGCCGAGACGCTCAGCGCCGACTATGTGCTGCTGGCCATTGGCCGTCGTCCGTATACGGAGGGACTGGGCCTGGACAGCGTTGGCATCGTCCCCGACAAGCGCGGTTTCATCGACACCGACCACTGGCGCACCGCCGCGGCCGGGGTGTGGGCGGTCGGCGACGTCACCCTCGGGCCGATGCTGGCCCACAAGGCCGAGGACGAGGCGGTGGCCTGTATCGAGACCATCGCCGGCAAGGCCGGCCATGCCGACCTGGGGCTGATCCCCTGGGTGGTCTACACGGCGCCGGAAGTGGCCTGGGTGGGCCGGACCGAGGAGGAGCTGACCGCGGCGGGGCGGGCCTACAAGGCCGGCAAGTTCCCCTTCGCCGCCAATTCCCGCGCCAGGATCAACCACGAGACAGAGGGCTTCGTGAAGGTGCTGGCCGACCCGGTCACCGACGAGGTGCTGGGGGTGCACATGATCGGTCCCTGCGTCTCCGAGATGATCGGCGAGGTTTGCGTGGCCATGGCCTTCAAGGCCGCCAGCGAGGACATCGCCCGGGTCTGCCACCCCCACCCCACCCGTTCCGAAGCCCTGCGCCAGGCGGCCATGGGGGTGGAGGGCTGGACCATGCAGGCTTGAGCGGCCGACTGGTCATCCGGCTGGCGGCGGCGGCGGAGCTGCCCGCCTGCGCGGCGCTTTATGAGAGCGTGCTGCGCGAGACCTTCACCTGGACCGATCCGGCCAGTCACAAGGCCGAGGACCTGCTGCGCGCCGCCCGCGACGAGGAGATCTATGTGGCCCTCGACGCCGGACGCATCGTCGGCCTCGCCGCCTTCTACCGGCCGGCGGACTTCCTGCACTCCCTCTATGTGGCCGAGCGCGGCCGCGGCGTCGGCAAGGCGCTGTTGGACCATATCAGCGCCGTGGCCGACGGCCGGGTGTCGCTGAAGGTGCAGACCGCCAACCGCCGCGCCCAGGCCTTCTACGCCCGCGAAGGCTTCCGCCTGGTCGAGGAAGGCCGCGACCCGCCGCCGGGCGTCGCCTGGCGCAGGCTGGTCCGCGACGTGACGCGGAGTTAATTTTACCGCGCCGCCCGATGGGATTAGGCTCTGCCGATCCGAACGGAGGCTCCCATGAGCATGGTCGCCGTTCTGCTCGCCGTCGGCCTGGCTCCGGCGCCTGCCGCGCTGGGGGATCGCTTCCAGGTCCGGCCTTCGCAATTCAGCCGTCAGGGCGCGCCGTGTCCGCCGCTGGGGCATCTGCTCGTACCGGTCAAGGCGGCGCCAAAGCCGCCCGGGGTGTCGCCGCTCGGCGCCCTGCCGAAAGCCAACCACACCCTCACCGTGATGCGCAGCATCGACGGCTGCGCGGTCTCGTCGACGGTGCGTTACGGGGTGGAGGGCGACGGGAAGGCGGCGAAGTAGTCCTTCCCTCCGATCGATCACCTTGCGGCGACGGCCGCCGTCAACCCCACCCCAACCACACCACGTCAAAACCGGTCGCAGGTCGCAATTCGTGATTTGACGCAACGATGCATGGGCTCGAACCGCGCGTTTTTTGTTCCTGCGTCCCACCGCCGCGTCACGCGTGCGGATGCGCCTTGGCGTAGGCGCCCAGCAGGGCGGCGGCGTCCACCTGGGTGTAGCGCTGGGTGGTGGACAGCGAGGCGTGGCCCAGCAGCTCCTGGATCGAGCGTAGGTCGGCGCCGGCCCCAAGCAGGTGGGTGGCGAAGGAGTGGCGCAGGGCATGCGGCGTGGCGCTGTCGGGCAGGCCGAGACTGCCGCGCAGAGCCTGCACCGTGGCCTGCACGTGACGCGGGCTCAGCGGTCCGCCGCGGCGGGCGCGGAACAGGGCCGCCTCGCGGTCAAGCCCGAACGGAACCTGGGCCAGATAGTCGTCCACCGCCACGCGCACCGCCCCCAGCACCGGCACGATGCGGGTCTTGGCCCCCTTGCCGGTGATGCGCAGCGACGCCCCCAGCGGCGCATCGGCGCGGGTCAGCGACAGGGCCTCGGATATGCGCAGGCCGCAGCCATAGAGCAGGGTCAGCACCGCGGCGTCGCGGGCGGCCTCCCAGTCGGCCCGGTCAGGGTCGAGGCCGGGCTCGGCGATCAGGCCCAGGGCCTGGTCCTCGCTCACCGGCCGCGGCGCGCCGGGACGCACCCTGGGTCCGCGGACGATGCCGATCGCCGGGTTGGGGGTGTCGAGCCGCAGGTCGCAATAGCGGTGAAAGGTCCGCACCGCCGACAGCGCCTGGGACATGGAGCGCGGCGACAGCGGCCGGTCGCCGCCGCGCAAATGGGCCAGCCAGGCGCGCAGCTCCGGGGCAGTAACACGCCCCAGGTCGGCCAGGCTGGGCGCCTCGCCCCGATGCCGTTCGAGGAAATCCACATAGCGCCCGGCGGCGAAGCCATAGGCCTCCAGGGTCCGCGGCGAGGCGCGGCGCTCATGGGCCAGATGCTGCAGCCAGGCCGCCACCGCCTCTCGGGCGGCGCGGGGGGTGGGGTTCAGAGGACCGGCCATCGCTCGGCGGTGCGCTCCACCACCCGGGCCAGGAAGGTGACCAGCTCGGCGCCCATGTCGGCGGTGAAGCCCTCGGGGTCTTCCGCGCCGAAGGCCAGCAGCCCCTGTCGGGCGGGGTCCCAGATGGCCAGGCGGACCAGGGCCACGGATGCGACGCTCTCGGCGCGGTCGCCGAACAGGCCCAGCGCGATGGGGTGGAAGCCCATGGCGTCCAGCCGCTGGGAGTCGCCGAGGATCAGGTCCGTCTGGCCCTGCGCCAGCGTCCGCCAGCCGGCCGGCGCGCGGCCCGGGCCTTCCAGCGCCACGATCCCGGCGGTCAGGCCGAAGCGCAGACGGGCCAAGTCGTCGATTCGGCGGGCGAGATCGGCGTGATTGCGCGCTTCCAGGAGGTCGATGACCGCGCCATGGGTCTGGGCCTGGGCGGCGTAGTTCTCCCGGGCGGTGATCTCCAGGTCCCGGCGCGCGGCCGATTCCTGCTGGTGGGCGGCGTGGACGTGGGCCAGGGCGGCGGGTCCGAAGGCCACCACATTGGCCGCCGCGTGGCGCAGGCCCAACTCGGCCAGCAGCGCCGCATCGCCCAGGAGGACGCCCGGATTGTCGGTCAGGAACCGCCGGACCGCCAGCGGCTCCAGCGTCGAGGGGTCCGCCTTCGCCGACGTCGCGTCCATCCCGCCCCCTGCTATAGAATCGACTGGCCGGTCTTCGCCCAGTCGCTGAGAAACTGTTCAAGACCCTTTTCGGTTAACGGGTGCTTGAAGAGGTCGGCGAACACCGCCGGCGGAATGGTGGCGCAGTCGGCGCCGGCCAGGGCGGCTGCGGTCACATGGGCGGGGTTGCGGATCGAGGCGGCGAGGATCGAGGTGTCGAAGCCATAGGTGTCATAGATGGCCCGGATCTCGGCGATCAGGCCCATGCCGTCGGCGCCGTGGTCGTCCAGCCGGCCGACGAACGGACTGACATAGGTGGCCCCCGCCTTGGCGGCCAGCAGCGCCTGGGCGGCGGAGAAGCACAGGGTGACGTTGGTGGCGATGCCCTCGCGGGCGAAGCCGGCGGTGGCCACCAGGCCCTGGCGGGTCAGCGGCACCTTCACCACCACATTGCTGGCCACCGCGGCCAGCTTGCGGCCCTCGGCCAGCATGGGCTCGGATTCGGTGGCCGCCACCTCGGCGCTCACGGGGCCCTCGACGAGACGGCAAATCTCGGCGATGACCTCCAGCATGGGCCGGCCGGATTTGGCGATCAGAGTCGGGTTGGTGGTCACCCCGTCCACCAGGCCGGTGGCGGCCAGATCCTTGAGGACGGCCGTGTCGGTGGTGTCGAGAAACAGTTGCATTGATGGGGCCTCGCCGGTGGGGTCGGCCGGGGTTGTAGCGGCTGAAATCCGCTTAGGCCACACACCGGTCGCCGCCGCATGACCCGCATCGTCTCGGTCCTGTTGCCGCTGCCGCTGCCGGAGGCGTTCGACTACGCCGAGCCGGCGGGCATGGACCTGGCGGTGGGCGATTGTGTCGCC
>CAXNKO010000246.1:0-4252 GCA_964202685.1 Caulobacterales bacterium | reverse complement strand
ATTCCACCAGCCTGCCCGTGGAGACGCCGGACTTCTCAGCCTTCGTCGGTAAGTCGGTGAAGGGCCTGCGGGTGGGCGTACCGAAGGAGTACCGGGTCGACGGCATGTCCGCCGAGTTCGAGGCGCTGTGGGAACAGGGGATCGCCTGGCTGAAGGACGCCGGCTGCGAGATCGTCGAGGTCAGCCTGCCGCACACCAAATACGCCCTGCCGGCCTACTACATCATCGCCCCGGCCGAGGCGTCGTCGAACCTCGCCCGCTACGACGGCATGCGCTACGGCCTGCGCGCCGAGGGCGCAAATCTGCTGGAGACCTATGAGAACTCCCGCGCCCAGGGCTTCGGCGAGGAGGTCAAGCGCCGGATCCTGATCGGCGCCTATGTGCTCTCGGCCGGCTATTACGACGCCTACTATCTGAAGGCGCTGAAGGTGCGCCGGCGCATCTCGGAGGATTTCGACCAGGCGTTCCAGAAGGTGGACGCCCTGCTGACCCCCACGGCGCCCAGCGCCGCCTTCGCGCTCGGCCAGAAGTCCGACGATCCGGTGGCCATGTACCTGAACGACATCTTCACGGTGACGGTGAATCTGGCCGGCCTGCCGGGCATGAGCCTGCCGGCGGGAACCGATGCCGCCGGCCTGCCGCTGGGGCTGCAGCTGATCGGCCGCGCCCTGGATGAGGGGACGTTGTTCGCCCTGGGCGGGGCGCTGGAAAAATCCGTTAATTTTTTGTCCGAACCAAATCGCTGGTGGTGAGTTAATGCTCCGAATCGCGGCAAGCGCGGCGCTCCAGACGCATCTCTCCGCGTTTGACGTTGTCACTGCGGCGCCTAGGCGTGGGGGGGGTTGGGGATGCAGGCCATGTTCGGCGCGCTGGTTGAGATCCTCTGGTGGGGGCTCTTCGCCGTGATCGTGTGCGGGCTCGCCGCGCGAGGGGTCAGCCAGCGCTGGCCTCGCCGCGAGGCGGGGGCTGAATCCCGCGAGACCCAAGTCGCCCGGGTGATCCGCGACTTCGAGGAGGCGCAGCTGTCGCGCATGCAGGCCGAGGGCGTCGACCTGTGGCGCCCCGACCCGGCCAAGCTGAAGCGGATTTCCGAACGCCAGGAGTGACTGGCGCCCGTCGTGCAGGCGTTCAGCCTAGCCTGTCACTGATTTCCAGTCTGGGACAGGCCCGCAGGTCCGAGCCGGATCTCCCCGAAGATCTCTCCAGACGGCTCGGGCCTGCGGCGTCCCATCGCAACCTCCAGCGCACGCAGGGTCTTCCAGCCGCCGGCGACGTGTGATTGTGTCGCCGTTTCGGCGATAGGAGCCCAACGAATGAAGACGGCGGCGATTGTGGCGGCCTTTGCCGCCCTGGCGATGGCGGGGCAAGCCCTGGCGGGAGAGGCCTGCGTCCGGCCCACGGCGCCCGCGCCCGTCGATGGGGCGACGGCGACCAAGGACCAACTGTTCGCGGGCCAGGCCGCGGTTAAGGCGTTCATCGCCGACTCCGACAGCTTCCAGACCTGCATCATCAGCAGCATCGAGGCGATGCGCGCCGCCGCCAAGGCGTCGAAGACCAAGGTCGCCAAGGTCGCCATTAAGGACGCCGACAGTCAGATCGCCGCCAACCAGAAGGACAAGGTCGATGTCGGCTCGGCCTTCAACGGCGCGATCAAGGCCTTCAAGGCCGCCAACCCGTCCTGACCGCTACGCCGGCGTGGCGTCGTAGGTCTGGCAGGTGGCCAGGTTGCCGTTCAGCCGCTCACCCCGTGACCAGGCCTCGCCGGTCTTGGTGAACAGCACGAAGCGGGCGACCGGCATCTGTTCCCCCCGCCGCTGATCCCACGCGGACCAGCGCATGCCGGCGACGACCTTCATGGTGACGCCGCGGGCCTTCTCGCTGGGGGCGATGGCCCGCTCGGCCTTGCAGGCGATCTCGAAGCCCTGACAGCCCTTGCCCGGCCTGGCGTCCTGGCAGGCGGCGTCGGTGCGGACGATCTCGGCGCGCCAGGCGCGGATCGCCAGATCCAGGCCGGCGGCGCGCCGGTCATCACCGCTGGCGGCGGCGCCCTTGGGCTCAGGCGAACCGCACCCCGCCACCAGCGCCAAGGCGACGAGGGCCAGGGCCAAACCCGCTTTCACGATCTTCACTCCGCCCGCTGAGATTCCGCGGTGGGGGTAGGGCCGGGAATCAGGGCGGTGGCAAGGCCAAATTGAAGCGCCGGCGCGCATTTCGCCCCCTGGTCTTCCGCTGGGCCCGCCGGCGGACTAGGTAAGGGGCATGACCGATACATCGAAGCTGATCACCGGGCGGACCGGCCCCTGGGAAATCGTGCTGGGGCTGGAGATCCACGCCCAGGTGGCCTCGAACGCCAAGCTGTTCTCCGGCGCGGCGGTGGGGTTCGGGGCCCCGCCCAACGCCCAGGTGAGCCTGGTGGACGCGGCCATGCCCGGCATGCTGCCGGTGATCAACCGCCGCTGCGTCGAACAGGCGGTGCGCGCCGGCCTGGGGCTGAACGCGCAGATCAATCTGAAGAGCCGCTTCGACCGCAAGAACTATTTCTATCCCGACCTGCCCCAGGGCTATCAGATCAGCCAGTTCAAGGAACCCATCGTCGGCGAGGGCCAGGTGGTGGTCGAGCGCGATGACGGCAGCGCGTTTACCGTCGGCATCGAGCGGCTGCACCTGGAGCAGGACGCCGGCAAGAGCCTGCACGATCAGGACCCCAACGCCACCTATGTCGATCTCAACCGCGCCGGCACGGCGCTGATGGAGATCGTCTCGCGTCCGGACATGCGCTCGGCCGAAGAGGCGGCGGCCTATGTGAAGAAGGTGCGCACCATCCTCATCTACCTGGGCGCCTGCGACGGAGACATGGAGAAGGGCAACCTGCGCGCCGACGTCAACGTCTCGGTGCGGCGGCCAGGCGAGGGGCTGGGGACGCGGTGCGAGATCAAGAACGTCAACTCCTACCGCTACATCCAGCAGGCGATCGAATACGAGGCCCGCCGCCAGATCGAGATCCTCGAGGACGGCGGCAAGATCGACCAGGAGACCCGGCTGTTCGACCCGGTGAAGCTCGAGACCCGCTCCATGCGCTCGAAGGAAGAGGCGCATGATTACCGCTACTTCCCCGATCCCGATCTGCTGCCCCTGGTGCTCGACCCGGCCTGGGTGAAACAGATCCAGGACTCCCTGCCGGAACTGCCCGACGCCAAGAAGGCGCGGTTCCAGTCCCAGTACGGGCTATCGGCCTACGACGCCGGCGTGCTGGTGGCCGACCGCGACCGCGCCGACTTCTTCGAGGCCGCCGCGGCGGGTCACAATGCGAAGCTGATGGCCAACACCATCACCCAGTCGGTGCTGACCTACGCCAACGCCACCGGCGCGGCCGTGACCCGCGACGGCGTGGGGCATATCTCCGTGGCCAAGCTGCATGACTACGCAACCTTGATCGAGACCGAGGTCATCTCCTCGAAGATCGCCAAGGAGGTCTTCGAGCGCATGGCCGCCGGGGAGGGGACCCCCAGCGAGATCGTCGAGACACAGGGCCTACGCCAGGTCAGCGACACCGGCGCCCTGGAGGCGATGATCGACCAGCTGATCGCCGACAATCCCGGCCAGGCCGAGGCGGTCAGGACCAAGCCCCAGGCGATTGGCTGGTTCGTCGGCCAACTGATGAAAGCCACCGGCGGCAAGGCCAACCCGGCCGCCATCAATCAGCTGCTCAAGGCCAAGCTGGGCGTTTGAATTAACTCGGTGACAGTGCACGTAATTCGACCGGTGAAGGTCGAGCCGCCGAGGGTCGCTCGAATTAAGTGCACTATCACCGAGTTAATTTCCCCTCCCGCAGCAGGCGGCCCAGGTCGCGGCGGCGCCACATGTTGAGGAAGTTGATGGTGACCTTCAACTGGACGCGCGCCGTCTCATTGACGGTGAACAGGGGATCGTAGCGGTCGACGGCGACGGCGGGATCGGGCACCTCGCTGAGAATGGCCCGCGGCGCGACCAGCGAGGAGAGCCCCGACACCAGCATATCGAGGTCGAGATGCTGCTCGAGCTCGGCCTTGTCGAGGACCGGCCCCCCGGCGCGGGCATAGTCGGCGATAAACAGTTCCAGCAGCTCGTCCAGATGGCTGTCGAGGAAGTCGGGCTCAGCGCAGCCTAGCGAGCCCCAGATCGTCCGGCTGACATGCATCTGCCCGACGTTGGCCCAGTCTATCAGCCCGCATTTCAGCGTCCCGTCCGGCTCGCGCCAGAACCAGCCATTGTC
>CAXNKO010000245.1:0-4256 GCA_964202685.1 Caulobacterales bacterium | reverse complement strand
GTGGGCCTGGGCTGGAGCGAGAAAGAATACGCCTTCACCGGCAATGAATTCAAAAAGCGCGGCCCCAAGATGGACGAGACCATCCGCGCCATGCGCGCCTGCTTCGAACAGGAGCACCCGGAGTTTCACGGCGACTTCTACAATTTCGGCCCCATGGGCTTCCAGCCGAAGCCGATCCAGAAGCCGATCCCCATCCACATCGGTGGCGGCACGCCGCCGGCGGAGCGCCGCGCCGGCTATCTGGGCAATGGCTGGCACGGGCCGGCGTCGTCGATCCCGGCCATCAAGCAGCATCTGGTCGACGCCGGCCGGGCGAACGAGCCCTTCGAGTTCGGCACCATCACGCTGGGCACCGCCACCCGGGCCGAACTGGAGGAAATGGTCGAACAGGGCTGCCACCGCGCCGTGATCACCCCCTGGGACGGCGCCAAGGTGGGCACGGTGGGCTACGAGGGCTTCGCGGTGATGGAGCGCTACGCCAAGTCCATCGGGCTGGGGTGAGGCGGGGCTAAGGGCGGGCGGGTCACGCCTGGTCCCACGGGTTGAACAGGCTAAGACCCAAACCGGTGAAGTCGCGCAGATTGCGGGTGGCCAGCGTCAGGCCATAGGCCTCGGCGATGCCCGCGATCTGCAGGTCGGCCGTCTTGGTCGGCAACTGGTGCAGTCCGAGGCCCAGGGTCCTGGCCAGATTGATCAGCCGGGTGGACGACTGCGCCGCGGCCATGTCGAAGGAATAGGTGCGCGGGCCAAACCGTCGCACCAGCCGCGCGATGGCATTCTCCATGGCGTCGCGCCGTTGGCCAGCGGGCAACCGTGTCGCACCGGCCGTCAATTCGAAGGCGGTCACGCTGGAAATCGCGCTGTCTGTGAAGGCCCGATTGAGCCATCGCACCACTTGCGGGGCCGGAGCCTGTTTGAGCGCTTCCGTAAGCACGTTGGTGTCGATCAGGAACACGCGCGCCTATTCCAGGCCGATGTCGCGCATCGGCCCCGCGCGAAGTTCCTCGACCGCCGCGTCCAGATCCGCCCCCGGCCGCGAGATGCGGACAAGCCAGGTTCCAAAAGGCTCCGCGTCATCGGGCGTCTCCGCCTCATCGCGCGCCAGCCGCTCCAAGGTTTCGCGCAGGTCGGCCTCAAGACTGCGGCCATGCCGTGCGGCCCGACGCTTGAGCAGCGCCTTCACGCCTTCATCGACCTTGCGAATGAGAATGTCGGCCACGGCCAGTCTCCAAATGCAGATATCATGATATCATGGAAAATCGCGGACGCCATCGGGGCGATTGCTAGGCCGCGCCAGCGGCGTCTGGACGCCCCGGTTAGCTGAATTCGACACCCGCTTCTCGATCAGGACCCCCAGCGGCGCGAACGAGGTCCGCGGCCATGCCCGTTGGCGGACGTTCCGAATTCGCGGATGGAACGCAGTCCCTGCACTGCTACCTTGGTCCGATGAAATGGATCATCACTTCGGCGGCGGCCTTGATGGCGGCGCTCATTGGACTTCCCGTCACGGCCAACGCACGAACGATCTGCACGGTTGTCGAGGACGTGGCCTCAGGCCAGGTGTTGATCTCGAAGGGCGATTGCAAGCGTAGGATTACACCAGCATCGACGTTCAAAATCGCCATCAGCTTGATGGGATATGATGCGGGCGTTCTCACGGACGCACAGGCTCCCGCGCTAGCCTATGACGAGAGCTACGGCGCGTGGCGTGCGGATTGGAAGCAGACCACAGACCCGACGAGTTGGATGGCGAGGTCAGTCATCTGGTACTCCCAGCAGATGACAACCGCACTCGGCGAAGCCCGATTTGGGCGATATGTGCGCGATTTCCAATACGGCAACAACGACGTGTCGGGCGGTCTCACCCGAGCGTGGCTTAGTTCAACGCTGAAGATCTCCCCATTGGAGCAAGTGGGCTTCTTGAGGCGGATGCTCCGCGGAGACTTGCCTGTGTCGCGGCATGCGGTCGAGATGACAGAGCAGATTACAGCCCTGCCAGACCCTGTCGCCCGGTGGACGATTCACGGGAAGACCGGATCGGGCGCTCCTCGCACCGCCGACGGCGCCTATGACCGCGCACATGAGTTCGGGTGGTTTGTCGGCTGGGCGGCGAACGGCGAGCGCAAGGTCACCTTCGCACATCTGGTGCAAGCTGAACGTACATCGGACGAATTATCGGGAGTGCGGGCGAAGCGGGAGTTTCTGGCGGCGTTTCCATCGCTTCTCCGCCAATGACGTCAATCGCCAAATTGTGAGGCAGACTCCTGGACTACGACGGTCGCCAGGCCATGACTTGAGCCATGCTGACGCATGAGGAAAACGATCTCCTGACCCGGGTCGAGGGCGACGCGCCCGTGGGTCAGATGATGCGGCGCAACTACTGGATTCCCTGCGCCCGTGCGGCCCGGCTGGAGCCCGGCGGCGATCCGCTGCCGATCCGGCCGTTCGGGCGACATGGCCATCGTGCGCTTGCGCCGCCCCCTGCTGCAGGCGGCCGAGGATTTCATCGCCGGCCGCCGCCCGCTGGGGACCGACCCGGACATCGGCTATGCCAACCTCTACGCCACCGCCGGCGTGATCCCCAGCCAGGCGGACAGGAAGGAACACTTCGCCGCGGCGTGATGCAGACGCTAGACTGGGCCGAACCCGCCGACACAGGCGGCCTGGGGAGACTTGCATGACCACCGAAGTTGCGGGGACCGCCGCGCCCGAGGCCGCGCCGCCGGCCTTCACCCGCGGGTACCGCCGCTATGCGCTCAGCGTCCTGTTGGTGATCTACATCTTCAACTTCCTCGACCGGCAGATCGTGGCGATCCTGGCCGAGCCGATCAAGAATGACCTGCATCTGGCCGACTGGCAGCTCGGGGTCATGACCGGGCTGGCCTTCGCACTGTTCTATACGATCCTGGGTTTCCCGGTGGCCCGCATCGCCGAGCGCGGCGACCGGCCCTATATCATCGCCATCGCCGTGGGCCTTTGGAGTGCGGCCACCGCCGTCTGCGGCCTGGCGCAGAACTTCGGGCAGCTGGTCCTGGCCCGCATCGGCGTCGGCGTCGGCGAGGCTGGCTGCACACCGCCGGCGGTCTCGCTCATCGCCGACTACACGCCAAAGGCGGAGCGGGCCTTCGCCATGGCGACCTATACCGTGGGCTCATCGGTCGGCACCCTCATGGGCCTGGCGGTCGGTGGAATTATCGCCGACGCCTGGGGGTGGCGGGTCGCCTTCTTCGTCGTCGGCGCGCCGGGAATCCTGCTGGCGATCCTGGCGTCGACCACTCTGCGCGAGCCCCGCCGCAAGCTGCAATCCTTGCTCTCGGCCCAGGCGGCGGAGGCGCCGCCGTTTCGGGAAGCCTTCGCCGAAATCCGATCCAAGAGCGCCCTGTGGCGGATGATCTTCGGCGGGGCGATCAAATCCTTCGTCAACTACGGGATGACCGCGTTCCTGGCTTCATTCCTGCTGCGCAATCACGGGCCTGAACTGACGGCTCTGGCGGCGAATTTCGGTCTCAAGGCCACCGGTTTCACCGGTGTCGCCTTCGGACTCACCGCTGGCGTCGGCGGCGCGATCGGGTCCCTGGCGGGGGGCAAGCTCGTCGATCATTTCGCCAAGACCGACCTGCGCGCGTTCGCGAGAATTCCGGCCCTTGGCATGATCGCAGCCGCGCCCTTCTACACCCTCGCCCTCCTGGCGGATTCGGTGATCACGGCCCTGCTGCTGCTGGTGATACCGGCGATACTTTCGTCGATCTGGTCGGGTCCGATCTATGCCGCGATCCAGGGACTGGTGCGGCCCGGCGTTCGCGCCACCGCGACCGCATCGCTGCTGTTTACCACCAACCTGATCGGCCTTGGCCTCGGCCCGCTTGCGGTCGGCCTGCTCAGCGACTTCATTTCCGATGTGATGCAGCTCGGTCCGGCCGCCGGCGTCAAGTGGTCGATCATAGCCTTCAGCGTCCTGGGCGTGCCGGCCGGCCTGCTCTACTGGAGCGCCGCGAAGACCCTGCGTGAGGAACTCATTCACTGACCGGCAGCCGCGCTGCGATGACCCCATCCGCCTGCATCGGTCATGGCGCCTGCGGGTAGAGGCTTGGCCGCGCCCGTCAAGCCGGCGATGCTGCCGCACGCAAGGCGAATGGGAGACACATCATGGACGACGCAAGACGGCTCGCGGGCCGCAGGGTGCTGATCACCGGCGCGGCGTCGGGCATCGGCGCAGCCGCTGCGCGGCTGTTCGCCCGCCATGGCGCGGGCCTCGC
>CAXNKO010000244.1:0-4264 GCA_964202685.1 Caulobacterales bacterium | reverse complement strand
GGCCCAGGCTGTCCAGGAAACGCCCCGAGGCGGCGTCATAGACCACCGCGTCGGGGGGCAGCCCCAGCTGCGCCGGCGCGCGCTCGAGCACCACCAGGCCGCCGCGCCGCCCGGCGGCTTCTGTGCGGGCCGGAGCGGGCTTGGCCCGGACGGTGGCCAGGGCCAGCTGCATGGTCGGATGGCTGCGCACCGCTGGCGGCAGGGCCTCGAACGCGACGCCGTATTCGGCCAGGCCGCCGCCCACCAGCCAGCGCAGGAACTTCACCCGCTGGAGGAAGCTGCGCAGGGGAAACAGCCGCTGCAGGTCCGAGCGGCTTTCGTGGATGTCGGCGAACAGGCGCACGAACGGGGCCGGCAGTCCGCCGGCGGGGCCGAGCCAGGGCCGCCGCAGCGGCGCGGTCACCAGGGCTGGCCAACCGGCCCGGACGCTGAGACCGAAGGGCGCGAACAGCCGCCGGCGCAGCTCGGTCTTGATCAGCGAGGTGTCGGCGGCCCGCCCGGCGGCGAACAGCGGCGCTGGATCGTCGATCAGCGCCTGGATCACCGATGCTGGCAAGAGGTCGGCGGTGAAGCGCCCCCCCGCCGCCTCCGGGCCCAGGCACCAGGCCAGCAGCGCCGCCTCATCCTTGGCGAAACGGCGGCGCAGATCGTCACGGGCGGCGAGCAGGGCTGTGACGGCGCGGGGCGGACCCGCCGGGGCGGGTTCACGCAGCCAGGCCAGGGCGCCGGCGGCGGTCCCGGTCCAGGGTGAGGCGCGCCAGGCCGAGGGGTCGGGGGTTCGGCTCTGGCTGGCGGATTCCACCAGGCGGCGGGCGGCGGCGACGGAGATGTCGTCGGCGCCCAGGGCCCGGGCGTTGTCGGCGAACCACTGGTGGAACCCGAGGCGGCCCTCAAGGGTCTCGCGGTCGAAGGGATCGGCGTCCGGCGCGTCGCGCCAGATCGCCGCCATCAGCCGGGTCAGGTCGGGCAGGCCGGGTGCTGCGGCTTCGGCGGCCGGGGCGTCGAACCAGTCGCAGACGGCCTCGCTCAGGCCCTGGCTGAAATCCTCGCCCGCCCGCGCCGCGGCCAGGGCCGTCCGGCGCATGACCGGGGTCAACACCCGGCCGCTGGCGAAGCGGTTGTGCGCATAGGGAATGACGCTGGTCTCGTCGTGGCCGTTCTTCAGCATCGCCCTGGCGAAGTCGCTGAGCAGGGCGTCCAGGGGCGAGCCCGGCGCCACCCCAACCCGATTCTGGTGCTTGGAGAGCGTCCGCGGCCGGTTCGGATCGAAGCCGGAGAAGTGGAAGAACACCAGCGGCCGGCCATCCACCGTCCAGCCGTCGTCGCCCCGGGCCAGGGTGCGGCCCTCGAGATTCCAGTAGGCGAGGTTGAGGCCGGGGTCGCGGATCAGCGCCACCGAGTTCACGAAGCCCGGCGACAGGTCCATCCACTTCTGGTCGGTGAACAGGCCATTGGCCAGATCCACCCGGCAGTCGAAGCGACATCGCTCGGCCCACCAGTCCAGCAGCGCCAGGGGCTTTTCCGCGTTGCGCATGGCGGCGAAGCCCAGGTTGTAGGTCCCGGCCCGCAGCAGGTCGCGGTCGTTGGGGGTCGCCGCGCCCAGCAGGGGCCGGGTGGTGTGGGGGGTGAGCACCAGTTCGGCCTCCGCCAGGCCGGCGCGCACCGCATCCAGGGGCCGGTAGACGAAGATGTCGGGGTCCAGATAGGTGGCCGAGGTGACGCCGGGCTCGCTGAGCAGGCGCCTGAACGCGCAGGGCTTCACCGCCGTGTTGAGCTCCAGGGCGTCGTAATAGACGCTCATGGCGCTGAGCGGCGCGCCCAGGTCCTGGGCCTCGATCACCTCGGCGCGGCCGGCCAGTTGGGGGATGGGGCCGTCGGTGGCCACCACGATGCGGCGCACGCTTGGCTCGGCTACCGCGAGGCTCTGCATCAGCGTCGCCGCCTGGGCCGCGTAGTTGCGCGAGACTATGGTGAAGATGACGTCCAAGACGGTGTTCGCCCCTCTGGCCAGCGCGCTCTAGACCCTTTCCGGATCAGGTGTCTCAACCTGATCCGGACAAAAAGGGTCGATCTTCACAAGTGTAGAGCGTGACGGGCGCTTCAACCGGTATCCACTTGAAGCTGTCACGCTCTAAGCCGCCAGCAGCTCGTCGAGCTTCTTGATGTCGGTGACCGGCGAGGCGACGCCGCCCTCCAGCCGCATGACCTTGTTGCAGTAGAGTCGCAGCAGGTCGAGTTCGTGGGTGGCCAGCACCAATATGCCGGCCCGCTCCACCAGGCCGAGCAGCCGCTTGTGGGCGATGCGCTGGAACTCGGCGTCGCCGACGGCGATCCACTCGTCCATCAACAGCACGTCCGCCTCCACCGAGGTGGCGGCGGCGAAGGCCAGGCGCGCCTGCATGCCGGCGGAATAGGTCTTCAGCGGCATGGCCAGGAACGGCCCCAGGCCGGTGAAGGCGGCGATCTCCTCCAGCCGGGCTTCGATTTCCTTGGAGGTCAGGCCGGCGATCCGGCCGCGCAGGCGGATGTTGTCGAGCCCCGTCGCGGAGGGGTCGATGCCCAGGTTCAAGTCCAGCAGGGCGGCGATGCGGCCGTGCACCTCCACGTCGCCTTCGTCGGGCTCATAGGCGCCGGAGAGCGCGCGCAGCAGGGTGGTCTTGCCCGAGCCGTTGTGGCCGATCAGGCCCAGCCGGTCGCCGGGCTTGAGCTCCAGGTTGAGGTTGGTCAGCGCGGTGACCTCGGTGGCGCCATGGGACTTGCCCAATTTGCCGCCGACGGTGACCCCCACCAAGTGCTTCTTCAGCGACTTGGCGTCCACCCCGTAGACCGGGAACCGCAGGGTCAGACCCCGCACCGAAATCGAGACCGGCGGCGCGTTCATAGGTAATGCACGATGCGCCGCCGCGTGCGGGCGAAAATGGTGAAGGTGATCGCCCAGCCGACGATGGCCATGCCGATCAGGATCAGCCAGGACAGCGGCTCCACCGCCTTGCCCATCAGCGGCGCGCGGACCGCCTCCAGCATGTGGTTGAACGGGTTGAACAGCAGCACCGCGTGGCGGCTGGGAAACCGCTCCGGGGTCCAGAACACCGGGGTCATGAAAATGGCGAACTGCATCACCGAAATGACGATCTGCGGCACGTCTCGGAACCGCGCCGAGGCGATGCCCACCAGCATGCTGGCCCAGGCCGCGTTGACCAGCAGCAGCAGCACCCCGGCCATGGCCAGGGGCACATTCGCCGTGCGCCAGTAGCCGTAGACGATCAGGACGCCGACCACGATCACCAGATGGTGGGCCAGGTTGAGGAGGTTGCGGGCCAGCGTGCGCCACACGAAGGTGAACAGCGGCAGCGAGGTCTGCGACAGCATGCCGCCGGCCTGGACGAAGGTGTCGCAACCCTCGTTCACCAGGCCGCCGATCACCCCGAAGAACACGATCCCCAGCGCCACATGGGGGATGAAGGTCGCTAGGCTCATCTCGAACAGTTGGGCGTAGAGCAGGCCGATGCCGCCCACCATCAGGCCCATGGACAGGGTGATCCAGAACGGCCCCAGGATCGAGCCCCGGTAGCGGGAGACAATGTCGTGCCGCGCCAGGGCCCAGGTGAGGTCCAGCCGCCGCAGCGATTGCCGCAGGTCGCGGTACGCCATGGAATACTCGAACGACAGGCCCCGCCGTCCGGTCCGCAACATGTGGGTGGCGATGTCCATCAGCTCTCCGGGCGACCGGGCGGTGGGTAACAGGGCGCGGATTCCGGCGCAAGCGGGTGGGCGGCCCTAGTAGGGGTCCAAGTGAACGAACAGACTTCAAACCGTTGGCCGCCGTGCTTTGCAACCGCGGGGCCTGCATGTAAGCCGCATTCAGGGAGGCCGAGGGCCGAATGGCGACCAGCGAACACATGGCGCAGCAACACCGGGCGACGGGGGTTGTCGAACGGCGCGCGCGGCCCACCGACGCGCGCCTGGACGGGGCGGGGGTGTGGCTGGTGGTGCCCTGCTCCAAGGTGCGCGGCAAGATCCTGCGGGTGATCGAAAAGACCCCGTCCTGGGTCGAGGGTATTGTCTGTGTCGATGACGCCTGCCCGGAACACAGCGGCGACTTCATCGCGGCCGAGGTGAAGGATCCCCGGGTAGTGGTGATCCGGTTGCCGGAGAATCTCGGGGTTGGCGGGGCGACCCTGGCCGGCTACCGCGAGGCCGCCCGGCGCGGCGGCCGCATCCTGGTCAAGGTGGATGGCGACGACCAGATGGACCTCGGCTACAT
>CAXNKO010000243.1:0-4269 GCA_964202685.1 Caulobacterales bacterium | reverse complement strand
CGAGACGCACAGCCCCGTTCAGCGGCCGCCAAATCCCCATGAGCAGCCGCGCGAGGGTCGACTTGCCGGCGCCGGAGGGGCCGATCAGACCCATCACCTCACCCGGCTCCAGGGCGAAGCTGACCCCCATGATCGTGAGCTTGCCGGCCCCGGGTGGGGCGAAATTGATCCCCTCGACGCTGAGGCGGCCGGTGGGACGCGGCAGGCTGGTGGACGGGGACTGGGGTTCGGCCTTGGCCAGCAGCTCCATCAGGCGCTCGTGGGCGCGCGCGGCGTTGTTCAGGGGATCCCAGGAGCCGACCAGCCGCTCGATGGGCGCCAGCGCGCGGCTGGCCAGGATCATGTTGGCGAACAGCATCCCGGGGTGAATCTTGCCCTGCAGGATCAGGGCCGCGCCGATGGCGATCACCAGGATCTGGATGCCCATGCGCACCGCCCGGATGATGTCGGAGAACAGGTTGTTGCGCTCGCTGGCGTCGACGCCGCGTTCGATGGAGATCGCCCGGTGCTTGGCCCAGGCCGCGCCCAGGCGCGGCAGCATGCCCATGGCTCGCACCACCTCGCCGTTGCGCAACGCCGCATCGGTGAAGGCGTAGCTCTTTAGAGCCGCATCATTGGCTTCCCGCAGGGCCGGGCGCGTGGCGCGCTCCTGCGCCAGGGCCAGCACCACCAGCACCACGGCGCCCAACAGGGCGACGACCCCGACCACCCAGTCGATGGCGAACAGGATCGCCAGGTAAACCGGAATCCACGGCAGGTCGAACAGCGCCGCCGCGCCAACCCCGGTCCAGGTCTGGCGGAAGGTGTCGAGGTCGCGCAACGCCTGGGCCCGCGCACTGGGATCGCCCCGCACCGCGGCGTCGAACAGGCTAGAGAAAATATGACCCGACACCCGTTGGTCGAGCATCATCCCGTAGTTGATCAACACCTTGGCGCGATAATCGTCGATGACGCTGGAGATCGCGAACACGAACAGGGTGGCGAAGGTCAGCACCCAGAGCGTGGCCTGGCTCTGGCTGGTCATCACTCGCCCATAGACCTGATAGGTATAGAGCGGCATGGACAGGTAAAGGAGATTGCTCACCAGACTGAAGCCGAAGGCCGCAATCGCGGGCTGGCGACCCTCCTTCAGCGCACGGGTCAGCACATTGTCCGGCTGGTTGAACAGGAAGCTGAACATCTTCATGCGTGCGATACCGTTGCGCCCTTACCCAATGCTGCACGCTCCCTTAGGGTTCCGAGGCGCCTAGGTCGACGCAAGAGCGTCACCGAGCCGATCCGAACACGGCTGGGGCCGCCGGTTGCGTTTCGACAGATGCGGGCGGCGGGCTTCCGTGTCAATGCTCTGGAGGGGTTCGGTATGACCGGGTCGGCCTTACCGTGGCTTTGCGGCCATACTTTTCGTCGTCTTGAGCCCGTTTGTTAACCTTTTGAAAGGTTTTGTTAATGTCTCGGGTGGCGGTGATAGGCAGTTGTATTACGCGGGACTTGTGGCCGGTTGATGGCCCCGGGCCGGATCATCTGCTCTACGTCTCCCGCACCAGCCTGCCCAGCCTGTTCGCGCCGCCGGTTGCGGGCTTCCGTCCGCAGCCGGAGCCGCCTGCGCCACTCAAGCGTCACCAGCACCGGGCCCTGGTCGCCGACCTGTCCAAGCAGGCGCTGGCGGTGCTGGCGGCCTACCGGCCCACGCACATCATCGTCGACTTCATCGACGAGCGCTTCGACCTGCTGACCGTCGCCGGCGCCGTAGCGACCCGCAGCTGGGAACTGGAGGCTTCGGGCTATCTGTCCCAGCCGGCCTTCCAGGGCGCCCGGCTCATCCCGCGCCTCACCGAGGCCTGCGAGCGGCTATGGCGCGATGGCCTGGAGGAGTTCGCCGCCTTCGTGCGCGCGACGCCTTTGCGGGACGCCCGGCTCATCCTGCACGCAGCGCGCTGGGCGGAGGCATGGATCGGGGGCGACGGCCGGTTGCGGCCGTTTGGCGCGGAGGTGGAGATCTATGCCGGCGTTCCCGCCGACCTGGCCGGCCACAACGCCCTGCTGGCCCGCTACCAGGACGCGTTTCGTGGCGTGTTCGCCGATGCGGACTGCGTCGCCGCCCGAGATCGGGTCGCCGATCCATCCCATCGCTGGGGCCCGAGCCCCTTCCATTATACGCCGGACTATTACACCGGCGTCTGGCGACAGTTGCGCGCCCTGGGCGTCTAGGTCGGTGGTATGGCCTGGTTCAGTCCGCGCTGGGCGGACCGGCCAGCCGGGCCCAGTGGTCAAGCGGCGTGCGGCCCTGGGCCACCAGCTCGGGCCGGACAGCGAGATAGGCGGCGGTGGGAAATCCCGGCCGCGCCTCACCCACCCGCCAGGCGCCGCCGGCCAAGTAGTCCATCAGCGGATTGGCGTCGGCCGCCAGCGCCTCGCCCCGGACAGCGGCGTCGTGGACGCAGTCAAACCAAGGCCCTGGGCTGCGGCCCTTGCGTCCACCGGCGGCGATGAAGTGGCTCAGCGGCTCGCCGCCAGTTGACGCCACATCGGGGTTGTTGTCCAGGTACCAGGTGCCGTCGAACAGCGGATGCGGTGACAGGCCCTTGCACCAGCCCCGGGTCAGGTAGTGCACCAGCGGCGGCTCATCGACCTCGTCACGCGACAACTGGGCGCGGTACCACTCGACATCGAACAACGGATGCGGGCTGACGCCCAGGCGCCAGCCGACCTGCAGATAGTGGACCAGGGCGTTCTCACCGCTGGCGGCGACCTCGGGGCAGCGCTCCAGATACTGACCCAGGCTGAACAGCGGGTGGGGGTCGCGGCCCTCCGCCGCGCCGCGGCGCAGGAAGTGGGTCAGCGGGTCCAACCGCGTCACCGCCAGGGCGTCGGCGTTGCGGGTGCGGTAATACTGTGCGTCGAACAGAGGGTGCGGCGCGCCGCCATCATGGACGCCGGCGACCAGGTAGTGCACCAGCGGCGCATGCGGTGAGGCCGGCGAGGCTGACCTGTCGGCATACCAGGCCGGCTCGATGAGCGCCCGCGGCCGCACCGCCGGGTCGCCACCGCGGCGGGCGTAGAGCGCCATTTCACGCAGATCGTAGAGCCGGTGGCGCAAAGTGCGACCGGAGGGAAACCACAGGCCGGAGCGGGCGATCAGCAGCGCCTGTCCCGGCCACCCGAGTCTGGCCAGGACTCGCGCCACCGAGCGTCGTCGATGGCCGCCGGACCGGCGCGGCGCCGTGCGCCGATAGAGCGCCAGACCGTGGGCGTGGATCTTCGCCGACGCCTCCGCGCGCCCCGCCGCGGCCTCCAGCAGCGCCAGGGTGATCCCGTTGCGGGCGACGGCGTCGCGCACCGCGCGCCGATCCGCGTCGGCCAACCGCTCGACCAGCCGCTCGACCCCGCCGACCAGCCCGAGATGCAGCTCCGGCGCGCGGGCGGGCGGGGCCCGGGCCGCGCTGGGCGATTTCCTTTCAGGACTCATCGGGCCTGTCTTCGGCCGCGCCGCGGCCAAGTCAAGTGATGTGGATTGATCGCCCCCGGTCATTGGCCACCCCTCGCCCGCCATTCGCTGAAGCTTCCGGCGCCCGCCGCGAACGGATCCGGAAACGCCTGCTGCAGATCCGCGCGCTGTCGGTACAGCACCCGGTCGGACTTCGCGATCGGGGCTCCGTCGGCATAGGCGCCATAGGCCCAATAGCGCTCGGGAATCGTCGGATCGGTGGCCAGCGCCACCTGGCGCTTGTACCAGCTCCAGATTTCATAGACCGGATAGTTCCGGCCGGCGTAGCGGCGGGTCATCGCGTCGCCCAGCGCACCCAGCTTGGTGAAGTGCCAAAATCGCAGCGGCGAGCCGTTAACGGTGATCCTGCCATCCTTGTGCACCAGGACCTCCCGGCGCGACAGGTTCCAGCTGGCGACGTTATAGCCCGGGTCGCGCACCACCTTGAGTCGGTTGAACAAAGCCGGCGCGTGATCACACCAGCGCTGATCGACGAACAGGCCGCGGTCCATATCATCGTAGCAGTAATCCAGCAGCCGGTCGTTCCACCACTTGGCGAAGCGCGCGCCCTCGCCGCCGGCGCGGACGGCGACGAAGCCCAGGTTGAAGATGCCGGTCCGCGACGCCGACAGGTCATTGTCGAGGATCGCCATGGGATCGTCGTTGGGATCGACCAAGTGGGGGGTCAGCAGGATGTCGTGGGTTTCAAGCCAGGTCTCCAGCGGATGCAGACTCTCGAACAGCGCCGTGTCTGGATCGAGGTCGATCACCGCATCGACGCCGGA
>CAXNKO010000242.1:0-4283 GCA_964202685.1 Caulobacterales bacterium | reverse complement strand
CGGCAGAGGTTGCCCGCCAGGCCCGCCGCCAGCCGTCCGGCGTCCCGCTCGCCCCGCCGCCACATGGCCTCCAGCCGCACAACGATGCCCGCCAGGCAATAGCCGCACTGCCCGGCCCGGCGCTGGGTCAGCGCCCGCTGCACCGCGCCCGGCTCGCCGTCTGGGCCGAGCAAGCCCTCCACCGTGGTGATCGCATGGCCCGCCGCCTGGGCCAGCGTCGTCTGACAGGCAAGCCGGTCCTCCCCGTCGATGAGGATGGCGCAGGCGCCGCAGTCCCCATCGCCGCAGCCGAACCGCACCCCCTTCAGGCCCAGCCCATTGCGCAGGGCGTAGAGCACCGGGGCCTCGCCGTCCCCCGCCACCGTGCAGGCGGTCCCGTTGACCGTCAGCTCGAAACTCATGACCCGACTTTGGCCCCGATCCCGAACAGCCGCGCCGCCGTTTCACCGAGGATGGCCGCCCGCTCGGCGTCGGTGAGCTCCGGGGTGTCCAGCACATGATCGACGCCCTTGTCCGTCCACGGAAACGGATAGTCGCTGCCCAGCATCACCCTGTCGGCCCCCACCACCGCGATCAGGTGCCGCAGGGCCTCGGGCGTGAACACCAGGGAGTCGTAGTAGAGGTCGCGCAGATAGGCGCTGGGAGCCTTGTTCAGCTTTACCGTCCCGTCGCCGGGGAAGGTGGTCAGCACCGCGTCGAAGCGGCCGCTGTAGGCGGGCAGGAAGCCGCCGCCGTGGGCCGCGCAGAGCTTCAGTCCGGGAAAACGATCCAGCGTTCCCTCATAGATCAGGTGCGAGAGCGCCACCGTGGTCTCCAGCGGATAGCCCACCACCACCGGCAACAAGCCCCCGCCACGCAGCCGGCCTTCGGCGTCCGGCCAGCCTTGCGGGTGCAGAAACACCGGCGCGCCCAGTTCCTCGGCCTTGGCCCAGAAGGGATGGAAGCGCGGGTCGGACAGTTCGGCCCCTTCGACGGAGCCTCCCACCAGGACGCCACGCAGGCCCAGCGACTTCACCGCGTGCTCCAGCTGGCGCGCGGCCTCCTGCGGGTGCTGCAGGGCCACCGTGGCCATGGCCGCCAGCCGGTCGGGATGGCGCGCCACGATCTCGGCCAGGGTCTGGTTCTGCAACTCGATGACTTGCCGCGAGAGATCGACGTCGGCGTGGTGCCAGAAGGCGTTGATGCTCAGCACCTGCATCTCGACCCCCTGGGCGTCCATGGCGGCGATGCGCACCGCCACGTTGTCGTCTCCCACCCCAAGGCCAGGCGGCGGCCCGCTGGAAACCGGGCTGGGGGCAGGGCCGGGAACCAGGGCGCGGGCGGCCGGAACCAGGCAATGGGCGTGGATGTCGATGATCCGGCGCGGGCGCGGGCCGCCGCCGGCGGGATGGGCATGAATCCGGTGCGCGCACGCCGGCCCGCCATTGCAGTCCACGAACCCCACGCCGCTCATCGCATCCCCCCGCCGCCGCCAAACTCAGATCATGGCGGCCCCGGCTGCGATCACAAGCCCCCGGCGCAGGCTGACCGTCGACGCGGACGCCGATCACGGGTTAGGTGGGACGAGCGGCCTCGATAAGAAAGAGAAGCAGGAAACCCACATGCAAGACCTCAGCGGCAAGACCGCCTTCATCACCGGTGGGGCCAGCGGTATCGGCCGGGCCATGGCCGAGGCGTTCGGGCGTCAGGGCATGAAGGTGATGATCGCCGACATCGAGCCGGGGCCGCTCGGCAAGGCGGTGGCCGAGCTGCGGACGCTGGGCGTCACCGCCGAGGGGGTGGAGACCGACGTCACCAACCGCGCTTCGGTGCAGGCGGCGGCGCAGGCGGCGCTGATGGCGTTCGGCAAGGTGCATCTGGTCTGCAACAATGCTGGGGTCGGCACCGGCGGGCGGATGACTGAGATCCCCGAGCGCGACTGGGCCTGGGTGTTCGACGTCAACGTCATGGGGGTGGTGCATGGGATCGAGAGCTTCACCCCGCTGATCCGCGCCCACGGCGAGGGCGGCCACTTCGTCAACACCGCCTCCATCGCCGGCCTGCTGCCGTCGCCGGGCCTCACCCCCTACTCCGGCTCCAAGGCCGCTCTGGTGAGCTTGAGCGAGGCCTGGGCGCCGCAGCTGGCGACCCGGAAGATCGGCCTGTCCATCCTCTGCCCCGGCGTGGTGGACACCCGCTTCATCGACTCGCGCCGCAACCGCCAGGCGTCCTATGGCGGCGACAAGGAGCTGTCGGGCCTGGAGAAGCCGGAAATGGCCTCGGGCTTCCAGGGCGGCATGGCGCCGGCCGTGGTGGCGGCCCGGGTGGTGGAGGCGGTGAAGGCCGACGAACTGTTCATCTTCACCCACCCGGAATACCGCGAGATCCTGAAGGCGCGCTTCGACGGCATCCTGGCCGCCTTCGACGCCGCGGAGACCAGCGCGGTGCTGGCGGCCCTGCCCGCGCGTGAGACACCGGCCTGGCGAAAGTAGGCGCCCGTCGCTTCCTACGCCACCAGCGCCGCCTTCATCGCCGCCAGGGTCTCCGCCGCCACCCCGGCCGTCTCCCGCAGGAACCGCTCGGCCCCGCCGGCCGCGTCGAGGATATCCAGGAAGGTGTCGATATAGATCCGCTCGACGCCGAAGATCGGGACCAGGGCCTCGTCGCTCCAGAAGCCGATCTCGGCGGCGGAAACGATCTGGGTGACGCGGGCTTTCAGCCCGGCCGCGGCGTCGTAGTAGCGGCCGGTGAGCATGAAATCCTCGGCGATGTCCTCGCGGGAGACCCCCAGCACGCCCAGGATCAGCGCCGCCACCGCTCCGGTGCGGTCCTTGCCCCCGGCGCAGTGGAACACCGCCGGGAAGACGTCCGGCGCGCCCAGGCGGGCGAAAATCTGGCCATAGGCGGCGATGGGGGCGGCGTCGCTGAGCAGCCGCTCGTACATCTTGCGCATGATCTTGCGGGTGATGCTGGCGTCGTGCCGGGCAGTCTCGTCGGCGGCGATGCGCTGGAAGGTGTTGGGCCCGGCCGAGTCCGGCATCAGCGGCGCGCGGATCAGCGCCGGCCCCGGCCAGACCGTGGGCGCCTCGGCGGCCTCGGAGTCCCGGCGCAAGTCGTAGACGTAGCGGACGCCATGTTCACTCAGAGCCGTGAAGTCCGCGTCCGTCAGGTCACACAGCCGGTCGGCGCGAAACAGCAGACGCCATTTCACCACGCCGCCATCGCCAGTGGCGTAGCCGCCGAAGTCGCGGAAATTGCTGGCCCCTTGCAGGGGGATATGTCGGGCGGGTTGCATGGCCCCATCTGCGCGAAGGCCGCCGGCCCGGTCAATGCGCGAAGGCCTCGTTCACACCGGCTGGGGTGTCCCGTAGACCGGCTGGCGCTTTTCCATGAAGGCGTTGCGGCCTTCCGCCCATTCGGCGGTCTGCGCGCAGAGCCGCTGATTGCGGTTCTCGATGGCCATGGCGCCCTGCAGGCTGCCCGCGTCGATGGCCGCCCACAGACCCTCCTTGGTCAGCCGCAGACCCAGAGGCGAGGCGAACAGCATGTCGTCGATCAGCGGCTGGGCCGCCGCCTCCAGCTCGGCGTCGGGGACCACCCTGGACACCAGCCCCATGGCCAGCGCCCGGGGCGCCTCGATGAACTGGCCGGTGAGCATCAGTTCCGCGGCCAGGGACGCCCCCACCAGACGGGGCAGAAAATAGCTCACGCCCATGTCGCAGGCCGAGAGGCCGACCCGGATGAAGGCGGCGTTCATCCGCGCGCTTTCGCCGGCGATGCGGATGTCGGAGGCGAGCGCGAAGGCGAAACCGCCGCCGCAGGCCGGACCATGCACCAGGGCGATGATCGGCTGCGGACAGCGGCGCATCTTGACGTAGATGTCGGCGATGGCGCCCTGCACGGCGTAGCCGCCGCCGAATGGATAGCCGTTGGAGGCGCCCGGCGCCACCTCGGGCTGTTTGAGGTCGGCGCCCGCGCAGAAGGCGCGGCCCGCCCCGCGCATCACCACCACCCGCACCTCCGACGTGTTGAACAGCCGGTCGAAGTAGCCGCCCAGCTCCGCGGTCATCTGGGCGTTGATGGCGTTCAGCGATCCCGGCCGGTTCAGGGTCAGCCAGTCCACCGCCCCGCGATGCTCAATCGTGATGGTTTCAAGTTCGGTGATCTGAGTCATGGCGCCCTCCTGTTGGCGCGGCATGCTCTCATATCTTGATGGGTGCGTCACGGACGCCGGCGGACGTCCATGTCGCGCTGCTGGTGGGCCCGGCAGGACTCGAACCTGCAACCAGACCGTTATGAGCGGC
>CAXNKO010000241.1:0-4284 GCA_964202685.1 Caulobacterales bacterium | reverse complement strand
TGATGAACTATGCCGGCGTCCAGGGCGCCGCCCTGCAGCTGATCACCCCCAGCCCCATGCGGGGACGGGTCGCCGGCATCATGGCGGTGATCTATGGCGTGCTGGGCGGCATCGCCGGGCCTTCCATCGTGGCCTTCTTCACCGACGTCGTCTTCCACGACGAGTCCAAGGTGATCCAGTCGCTCAGCCTGACCTATGCGATCCTGGCGCCCACGGCCTGCGTCCTGTTCTATATCGGGCTGAAGCCCATGCGCGAAGCGGTGGCGCGGCTGCATGCCCGCGACGCGGCGGAAGCCGCGGCTCTGCCCGCCTGAGTCAGCTCATCCGGCTGGCCAGTTCCTCGGCGACGCCGTAGCCGGCCTCGGACGGGATCACCAGATAGCGCCCGTCGGCGCGCACCTCCATCCGCGGCGAGACGGTGACGATGGTGCGGTTGCGGGCCGCGTCGATGGCCGCCTCGACGCTGCTGGACTCGGCCAGCATCTGCAGGTTCAGCCGCGTCGGAAACAGCACTTTGCGTTCGCCGGCCTTGGCCAGGTCCAGGGCGTCCTTGGGCCGGATCCACTCCGCCGAGACCGTCTCATTGCCATCGGAGATCGCCGTCAACTCCGTGGTCAGGCCACAGAGCCGGAAATGAGTGTCGTAGCGCCTGGGCGCCATGATCGGGGTGATCCAGTGGGCGAAGGGATGCATGGCGTCCAGATCCAGCCGCGCCCCCAGCTTGCGCACTAGCTTCAGGAACGAGTCCTCGCCGGCCTGGGGCGCCTCCTGCAGCGGCGGGCCATCGGCGTCCACCAGCAGCACCCCGGTCTCCTCGTAGAGTTCGCGGAAACCCGCCACCCGCACCGCCCGCTCCACCGACGACAGACCGTCATGGGCGATGGTGTGGGGGTGCCAGTCGTCAAAGTGGTCGTCGTCGTCCACCAGCCCGCCGGGGAACACCAGGGCCGAGGCGAAGTCCTGCTTCTCGTGGCGCTCCACCATCAGCACCTCCATCCCGCTGCGCTCACGCACGAGCAGCACCGTGCAGGCGAGCACCGGGACCGCGGGTTCTTTCGGCGGCTGGGGGGGCGTATCGGCCATCGGGTCGGATCCTTGGGTTCGCGCCCTCGATATGGCCTTCCGGGCCGGCGGACAAGCGGCCCGCGCCTTCCCAGGCCGGACGCCGGGGTATATAGCGCCGCCTCCATTGAGTATTTCCCGCCGCGACGGGCCCGCGCTCCGCCGGCAAGCTTGGATATTGAACCGATGACCGCCGATTCCGACACCACCGAGTCCATCGCCAAGGATTGGGAGAAGGCGGTCAGCTACGCCATCACCGACGCCGACATCGAGCGGGCGAAACTGCTGGTGGGCGTCGACCTCGCCGCCAAGTCGCGGGAATACATCCAGACCGCCACCACCGACAACATCCGCAACTTTGCCCACGGCTGCGGCAACGACAACCCGCTGCACTGCGAGCCCGACTATGGCCGCGCCAGCCGCTGGGGCGACGTGATCGCGCCGGGCATGATGGCCGGGGTGATCAATGCGCCCATGCGCGGCGATCCCATGAGCGCCGAGCTCAAGGAGCGCACCAAGAGCCTGTTCCGCGGCGTCCACGTGTTCGTCTCGGGCTCGACCTGGGACTGGTACCGGCCGATCTATCCCGGCGACACCCTCTATTCCTACAACGGCGAGGAGAGCCTGGAGGTGAAGCCCTCCGAGTTCGCCGGCCGCTCGGTGATCCAGATCCGCCGCGACGTGAAGGTCAACCAGCGCGGCGAGGTGGTGGGGGTCTACCGCATCCTGCGCATCCTCACTGAGCGCAAGACCGCCGCCAAGAAGGGCAAATATTCCGCCATCGAACCGGCCGTCTACACCGACGCCGACATCGCCGAACTGGACGCCATCTACGAGGCCGAGAAGGTCCAGGGCCCAGCCAAGCGCTACTATGAGGACGTCAATGTCGGCGACAGCTTAGGCGCCATGGCCAAGGGTCCGCTGACCGTCACCGACGTGATCTGCTTCCACGCCGGCGGCTATGGCTTCGTGCCCTATGCGCCCACCGTGGGGCGTTTGGCCCAAAAGAACCGCAAGCGGATCGCGCCCTTCTACATCAAGAACGAATACGGCGTGCCCGACGTGGCCCAGCGGCTGCACTGGGACCCCAAGTGGGCCCAGGCGATCGGCAACCCCATGGCTTATGACTATGGGGTGATGCGGGAGAACTATCTCTACCACTACCTCACCGACTGGTGCGGCGACGACGCCATCGTGCTGCGCGTCCACGACGAGATCCGCAAGTTCAACTACATGGGCGACCGCCAGATCATCACTGGCCAGGTGGTGGCCAAGCGCCAGGAGAACGGCGCCTCGGTGGTCGATGTGCAGGTGCAGTTCAAGAACCAGCGCGACGAGGTGACGGTGATCGGCACAGCCGCCATCGCTCTGCCCGCCAAGACCGGCGGCCTGCCGCTCTATCCCAATGTGCCCGACGACCTGGCCAAGCGCTCGGCCCAGATGATGGCCCGCCACTGGGAGCTGTCGCGCAAGGGCTGAAGCCCCGCCGCCTGGAGAGCGCCATGAATATCCTCGAAGTCCCGCCCCCCGCCTTCATGGAAGACGAGGAGATCCGTATCTTCGCCGACAGCGTCGGCAGGTTCTTCGACCAGCACGCCCCGCCGGAGCGCACCGCCCAATGGCGCCGCGACGGCATGGTGGAGCGGGCCTTCTGGAAGGAGGCGGGCGAAGCCGGCCTGCTGGGCGTCTCGGTGCCGGCGGAATACGGCGGCGCCGGCGGCGATTTCCGTCACGACCTGGTGGTGTTCGACCAGGCTGCCCGCAAGGACGTCTCCGGCTTCTCGGTGTCGCTGCACAACGGCATCATCGTGCCCTACATCGTCGCCCACGGGACCGAGGAGCAGAAACAGCGCTGGCTGCCCGGCCTGTGCAACGGCGAGCTGATCACCGCCATCGCCATGAGCGAGCCGGCCGCCGGGTCGGACCTGCAGGCCATCCGCACCACGGCGATCCGGGACGGCAATGGCTACCGCATCAACGGCGCCAAGACCTTCATCTCCCACGGGCAGATCTCCAGCCTGATCGTGGTGGTGGCCAAGACCGACCCCGCAGCCCGCGGCAAGGGCATCTCGCTGCTGGTGGTGGAGCCCGACAAGGCCGAGGGATTCCGGCGCGGGCGCAAGCTGGACAAGATCGGCAATGACGCCGCCGACACCTCGGAAATGTTCTTCGACGACGTGTTCGTGCCGGCCGACAACCTGCTCGGCCTGGAGGAGGGCCAGGGCTTTCGCCAGCTGATGACCGAACTGCCCCGCGAGCGGCTGGTGATCGCCATCGACGCCATCACCGGCATTGAGATGGCCCTGCAGACCACCCTCGACTACGTGAAAGGCCGCAAGGTGTTCGGCCAGTCGATCCTGGAGTTCCAGAACACCCAGTTCCGCCTCGCCGACCTGAAGACCCAGGCCGCCGCCGCCAAGGCCTTCGTCAACTACTGCACCGAACTGCTGTTCAAGGGCGAGTTGACCACCGTCCAGGCCTCCATGGCCAAGCTGCTGGCCACCGACCTGCAGGGCAAGGTGATCGACGAGTGCCTGCAGTTCCACGGCGGCTACGGCTACATGGAGGAATACCCCATCGCCCGCATGTTCCGCGACGCCCGGGTCACCCGCATCTACGGCGGCTCCAACGAGATCATGCGGATGCTGATCGCGCGGAGTCTGTAGCGGCTGAGGCTTTCAGCAGCAACTCGCGCCTTGCCCATAGCGCCGGCGCCTCGGCCATGGATCGCAGGGCGTCGTTCAGATGCGTGCAGCCCAGGGTCTTGGCCAGCTCCACCAGCACCAGTTCCCGCAGGTCGGCCAGCTTCGCCCCCACCAGCCGCTGGACATTGGCCGCCGCCGCCGGGCACTCCGGATAGGGCAAGGTGCGCGCGTCGGCCTGGACGCTGAGGATCGCGCCGGTGGCCGGGTCGGCCGTGGCCGCGATCAGATATTCGTGCACCGCGACGCGGTCGCCGTCCTGCGGCGTGCTGGCGCTGTCCTGGAAGGTGGCGTCGATACGGATCAGGTCATCGACCCAGATATCGATGCGCCGCGCCCGGCGCATGGAGACGCCGGAGATCTTCGGGTGTGCGTGCCAGCCCGCCGGATCGTCCGGATGCGGCAAGGGCGGCACGGTGGTGACATTGTGCGCCGGCGGCGTGTGGACGGGGGTGGTGATCGCCCGCGAGCCCGGCCGGAATCCGGTGCAGACCCCCTCGGGCGGGCGGCTGTGGGCCGG
>CAXNKO010000240.1:0-4301 GCA_964202685.1 Caulobacterales bacterium | reverse complement strand
GGCCACCTTCTCCCTGTAGGGAGAAGGACCCCCTCAGTCAGATTCGCCGACAGCTCTCCCAGAGGGGGAGCACGGCCCACGGTCCGCCTGACCCATGGAATTTGAAGACGACGCCTTCGTGCTCTCGGCGCGCCCGTTTGGCGAAAGCGGGGCGATCGCGGAGCTGTTGACCGCCGAGCACGGGCGCTATGCGGCCCATGTGGCCGGCGGCGGCTCGCGGCGGATGAAGCCGGTCCTGCAGGCCGGCGCGCGGGTGACGCTGCGCTACCGGGCCCGAGTGGCGGATCAGTTGGGGTCGGCCAGCTTGGAGCCCATGGGGGAGGGGCCTGCCGCCCTGTTCGACGATCCCCTGGCGCTGGCGGGGTTGGCGGCGGCCGCGGCGGTGGCGGCCGGCGCGCTGCCCGAGCGCGAGCCCCATCCGGGCGCCTTCCTGGCCTTCGACGCGCTGCGCGGCGCGCTAGCCCACCCGGAGATCTGGCCGGCGGTGTTCGTGCGCTACGAGGCCGGCCTGTTGCAGGACCTGGGCTTCGGCCTGGACCTGTCCAAATGCGCCGCCACCGGCGCCGTGGACGACCTGATCTATGTCAGCCCCCGCACCGGCCGGGCGGTGTGCCGCGAGGCCGGCGAGCCCTATAAGGACCGCCTGTTCGCCCTGCCGCCCTTCCTGCTGTCGGCCCAGGGCGGGTTGTCGGCCGGCGACATCGGCGCGGGCCTGGCGATCACCGCCCACTTCCTCGAGACCTTCGTGTTCGGCCCCCTGAACCGGCCACTGCCCCCCGCGCGGCACTGGCTGGTGGATCGCCTGACTGAGGCCGGGCGGCTGTAGGCCTCCGCGGCAGATATTCCTGTTTTGTTCTCGACACGGCGTCCGCGACGCGCTATGATGCCCCTGCAAACCGACCCATCTAGTCCCGCCCATCGGGGAGCTACCGGATCCACGTATCAAAAATTGTTTGTTTTATCAGTAAGTTGAAGTTGTAAATCGGCCCTTCTCCCTGCAGGGAGAAGGTGGCCCTGCGGCGCAGGGTCGGATGAGGGGCCACGCCGGGCGCAGGGATAGACCGCTGTTATCACAATGCAAATTCTGTGCAGCCCCTCAACCGTCAGCGGAGTTTATCCTTGGGCCGGCCTCCGCCGGGACCCGGGGGCTGCCACCTTCTCCCTAGAGGGAGAAGGGGTCGCGCTGCGGCCAACTGAAGGATGTGTGAATCCGGTAGCGCCGGGGGGGGTGTAGACACCTTCGAATTTGCGGTTTCCCCGAAAGGGGTGTCTACACCTAACACCACTATATTTTTGATAAATATAAGTAATATTTCCCGCCTGACGCTGGAATTGATCAAACTGTCTACACCCTCTGTCTACACCCCTCCACGCTCCGCCCCATAGATCCACCGCCCATCGCCCCCTCCGAAACCGCCGCAGCGACGTGCGTCCGTCGTCCGGTTACAACAGTCCGATGCAGCCGCACGCGATTCGCCCATGACCCTCCACACCCCACCGCCCGGCGACGGCGACCGGATCATTGACGAGCCCCTCGCCGAGGCCCTGTCGCGCCGCTATCTCGCCTATGCGCTGTCCACCATAACCGGCCGGGCGCTGCCCGATGTGCGCGACGGGATGAAGCCCGTGCAGCGCCGGGTGCTCTACGCCATGAACGAGATGCGCCTGAACCCGGAGTCCGCGGCGCGCAAGTGCGCCAAGGTGGTGGGCGAGGTGATGGGCCAGTACCATCCCCACGGCGACCAATCGATCTATGACACCCTGGTGCGCATGGCCCAGGACTTCGCCCTGCGCTACCCGCTGGTCAACGGCCAGGGCAACTTCGGCAATATCGACGGCGATAACGCCGCGGCCATGCGCTACACCGAGTGCAAGCTCACCGAAGCCGCCAAGCTGCTGCTGGATGGCATCGACGAGGACGCCGTCGATTTCCGCCCCACCTATGACAGCCAGGACACCGAACCGGTGGTGCTTCCCGGCGGGTTTCCCAATCTGCTGGCCAATGGCGCCACCGGCATCGCCGTGGGCATGGCCACCTCCATCCCGCCGCACAACGCCGCCGAGCTCATCGACGCCTGCCTGCGGATGCTGGACAACCCCGAGGCCACCACCGCCGACCTGATGACCCATGTCCAGGGCCCGGACTTCCCCACCGGCGGGATCATCGTCGAATCCCGGGCCAGCCTGCTGGAGACCTATGAGACCGGCCGTGGCGGGGTGCGCACCCGGGCGCGCTGGACCAAGGAGGACACCGGCCGCGGAACCTACCAGATCGTCGTCACCGAGATGCCCTACATGGTCAAGAAGGCCGAGCTGGTGGAGCACCTGGCCAATCTGATCGACGCCAAGCGCGCGCCGCTGCTGGGCGACGTGCGCGACGAATCCGCCGAGGACGTGCGGCTGGTGCTGGAGCCCAAGAGCCGCAACGTCGAACCCGAGGTGCTGATGGAGAGCCTGTTCCGCCTCTCCGACCTGGAGTCCCGCTTCCCGGTCAACCTCAACGTCCTCGACGCCCGCGGCGCCCCCGGCGTCATGGGGCTGAAGACCGCCCTGCAGGCCTTCCTCGATCATCGACGCGAGGTGCTGGTGCGCCGCGCCCGCCACCGCCTGGGCAAGATCGAGGCCCGGCTGCACATCCTCGACGGCCTGCTGATCGCCTATCTCAATCTCGATGAGGTGATCCGCATCGTCCGCTACGAGGACGAGCCCAAGGCCAAGCTGATCGCCGCCTTCGACCTGACCGAAATCCAGGCCGACGCCATCCTCAACACCCGCCTGCGCCAGCTGGCCAAGCTGGAGGAGATGGAGATCCGCCGCGAGCATGGCGATCTGGCCGAGGAGCGCGACGGACTGAACGCCTTGCTGGGCTCCGACAAGCAACAGTGGAAGCTGGTGGGGGTGGGTCTGTCGGCGGTGCGCGAGGTGCTGGGCCCCAACACCGCGCTCGGCAAGCGGCGCACCGATTTCGCCGACGCCCCGGTGGTGGACGCCGAGGCCGCCCTGGAGGCCATGGTGGTGCGCGAACCCATCACCGTCATCCTTTCCGAACGGGGCTGGATCCGCGCGGTGCGCGGCCGGGTGGAGGACCCTTCGGAACTGAAGTTCAAGGAGGGGGACTCGCTGGGCTTCCTGGTCGCCTGCGAGACCACCGACAAGCTGCTGGTGTTCGCCTCCGACGGGCGGTTCTTCACCCTGGCCGGGGACAAGCTGCCACCCGGGCGCGGCCATGGCGAGCCGCTGCGGCTGATGGTGGATCTGGACGACAAGGTGAAGATCCTCGACGTCTTCGCCCATAAGCCCGGCGCCCGGCGGCTGGTGGCGTCCAAGGCCGGCTACGGCTTCGTGCTGCCCCAGGACGAGGCCATCGCCTTCCGCCGGGCCGGCAAGCAGGTGCTGAACGTCGACGCCAAGGGCGCGGCCTTCTCACTGCCCATGTCCGGCGACCAGGTGGCGGTGGTGGGCGACAACGGCAAGATCCTCATCTTCCCCGCGGCCGAACTGCCGGAGATGGCCCGGGGCAAGGGCGTCAAGCTGCAAAGCTACCGCGAGGGCGGCCTGCGCGACGCGTCGGTGTTCAACGCCGCCGAGGGCGCCACCTGGGTCGACACCGCCGGCCGCACCCGGGTGTGGACCGAATGGCGCGACTGGGCCGGCAAGCGGGCCGGGGCGGGCAAGATGGCGCCCAAGGGCTTCCCGGCCAGCAAGCGATTCCGGCCGAGGTAGGACTCACCCCTTTCTTGACAAGGCGGGGGGTACATGCGCCCTTCCGCGCCTCATTTTCTGACGTATTGCTCATCCCATGCACGCCTACCGCACCCACACCTGCGGCGCGCTTCGCGCCGCCGACACCGGCCAGACGGTTCGCCTGTCGGGCTGGATCCATCGCAAGCGCGATCATGGCGGGCTGCTGTTCATCGACCTGCGCGACCACTACGGCCTGACCCAGCTGGTGCTGCACCCGGGTTCGCCGGGGTTCGAGGTGGTGGAGCGGTTGCGGGCCGAGAGCGTCATCCGCGTCGATGGCGAGGTGCTGGCCCGTACGGCGGAGACCATCAACCCAAACCTGCCCACCGGCGAGGTGGAGATCCGCGTCGGCGCCGTCGAGGTGCTGGGCGAAGCCGGTGAACTGCCGCTGCCGGTGTTCGGCGAGCCGGACTACCCCGAGGAAATCCGGCTGAAGAACCGCCATCTGGACCTGCGCCGCGAGACCCTGCACCGCAACATCGTGCTGCGCTCCAAGGTGATCCAGTCGATCCGCAACCGCATGATCGGCCAGGGGTTCCTGGAGTTCCAGACCCCGA
>CAXNKO010000239.1:0-4326 GCA_964202685.1 Caulobacterales bacterium | reverse complement strand
CGCCGCTGGAGGCGGGGCGGCGCACCGATCTGCAGCAGGTGGTGCGGTTCACCGTCGTCACCGACCTGGTCAGCGGTCTGGCGGGGGTCGCGGTGGCGGTGATCGCCACCCTGGCCGTGGGCGACCGACTGGGGTGGGGGGGCGAGCACGCGGTCGGCGCGGCGCTCTACTCGCTGTCGATCCTGTTCATGACGCCGGCGGCCCCGCTGGGTCTGCTGCGGCTGTTCAACCGCTTTGACCTGCTGGCGGTGCAGACGCCGGTCTGTTCCGCCGTCCGCCTGGGCGGCAGCGCCCTGGCGCTGGTGGCGGGGGTTTCGCTCAACCTGTTCCTGGCCGTCTGGGCGCTGGGGACGGTGATCTCCTTCATCTATGTGGTGGTGGTCTGCATCCGGGAGATGGCGCGACGCGACATGCTGGAGGGATTCCGCTGGCGCGGGCCCCTGGCCCAGGGCCTTCCCGGCGCCTGGCGCTTCGCCTGGGCCACCAACCTCAGCGGCAGCGCCGACACCGCCTTCACCCATGGGGTGACCCTGGTGGTGGGCGCGGTGGTGGGCCCCGCCGCCGCCGCCCTGTGGCGGATCGGCCGGCAGGTGGCCGACGCGATGGTCAAGCCAGCCAAGCTGCTGATCCCGGCGCTCTACCCGGAACTCGCCCGGCTGCATGTCACCGACGGCGAGGGCGCCATGCGCCGCCTGGCGCTGCAGGTGGGTCTGGTGGGCGGCGCCGTGGCCACCGTCCTGCTGGCGGTGTCGGCCGTGGCCGGCAAGCCGCTGCTGGTGTTCGTGCTGGGCGAGAGCTTCGGGGCCGGCGCTGGGGTGATGACCTGGCAGGTCGCCGCCGGGGTGATTGGCATCTGGGCCCTGCCGCTGGAGCCGATGCTGGTGTCGCTGGGCCGGCCGGGCGAGGCGCTGAAGGTGCGCCTGGCGGTGGCCGCCGTGCTGCTCATGGTGCTGGCCCCGGTGATCAAGGCCTATGGCCTGAACGGCGCCGGCGCGGCCCTGGTCTGCGCCATGTTGGCCCTGGCTGTCGGCATGTTCCTCATGCTGCAACGGAAAACCGGCAAGCCGCCCTCCCGCGGCGCCTATGAAATTTCTTGCGCGGACGACCCGGCGCAAGCGAAGCGGATTCCCTGATGCTGTTGCCCACCGCCCCCGACCGGACCGTCCGCCTCGCCGACTTCGCCACCCTGGTCGACGCCCTCGACCATGCGGCCCTGGGCGAGACCGGGATCAACCTGCACGGCCTGCGCGGCGAACTGGCCGAGGCCTTGTCCTACGCCCGGATTCGCCAGGAGGCCCAGGTCATCGCCCGGCGGCTGCTGGCGGCGGGGCTGTCACCCGGCGACCGCATCGGCCTGGTGGCCGAGACCGATGGGGACTTCGTCCGCGCCTTCTTCGCCTGCCAGTACGCCGGGATGATCCCCGCGCCGCTGCCGCTGCCGGCCCCCCTGGGCGGCAAGGATGCCTATGTGGCCCAGGTGGGCCGCATGCTGGAGGCCGCCGACGCCGCGGCGCTGCTGGGGCCCGCCGCCATCGTCGCCTGGACCCCCGAGCCGCCGGCGGCCAGCGTGCGCTTCGTCGGGACCATCGCCGATCTGCCGGACCCCGCCGCCATCGACCTGCCCGCCATCGGCCCCGACGACCCCTGCTATCTGCAGTTCTCGTCCGGCAGCACCCGCTTCCCCACCGGCGTGCTGGTCACCCACCGCGCCCTGATGGCCAATGCGGTGGCCATCGTCCGCCACGGCCTGCAGGTCCGCGCCGACGACCGGGCGATCTCCTGGCTGCCGCTCTACCACGACATGGGGCTGGTGGGCTTCCTGCTCAGCCCGCTGACCTGCCAGATGAGCGTCGATCTGTTGCCCACCGGCGCCTTCGTGCGCCGGCCGCTGCTGTGGCTGGACCTGATCGGCCGCAACGGCGCCACGGTCTCCTACAGCCCGACCTTCGGCTATGAACTGTGCGCCCGCCGGGCCGAGACCGGCGGCGCGGACCATCTGGACCTCTCGCGGCTGCGGATCGCCGGGGTCGGCGGCGACATGATCCGCACCGGGCCGCTGGCCGATTTCGCCAGGACCTTCGCGTTCGTCGGCTTTTCCCCCGCCGCCTTCGTGGCCAGCTACGGCATGGCCGAGGCGACCCTGGCGCTGACCATGGCGCCGCTGGGCCGCGGGCTGGAGACCGAGACCCTCGACATCAGCCGGCTGGAACGGGAGGGCCTGGCGATCACCGCCAAGGGCGACGCCCGCGCCCGCGCCTTCGCCCGTTGCGGTCCGCCGCTGCCGGACCACGAATTGGAGGTGCGCAGCGAGGATGGCGCGATCCTGCCCGAGCGCGCCGTCGGTCACGTGTTCGCGCGCGGGCCCAGCCTGATGCGCGGCTACTATCGCCAGGCCGAGGAGACGGCGCGGGTGCTGTCCGGCGACGGCTGGCTGGAAACCGGCGACATCGGCTACCTGGACCGCGGCGAGATCGTGCTCACCGGCCGGCGCAAGGACCTGATGATCGTCAACGGCCGCAACATCTGGCCGCAGGACCTGGAATGGACCTGCGAGGCCGAGGTCGCCGGCGTGCGCAGCGGCGACGTCGCCGCGTTCTCGGTGCCCGGCGCCCAGGAGGAGCAGGTGGTGGTTCTGGTGCAGGCGCGGCTGAGCGACCCGGACCAGCGCGAGGCCCTGCGCGCCGAGACGGCGCGGATCCTACGCCTGCGTCATGGTCTGGAGACGGACGTGAAGCTGGTGGGGCCCCACGCCCTGCCGCAGACTTCGTCGGGCAAGCTCAGCCGCTCGAAGGCGCGCAACGCCTATCTCGACGGCGGCTTCGACTTGCAGCGCACACGGGCGTGAGCCAGCGACTGGCCGCCCTGACCGGCGCCACGGGCTTTCTCGGCCAGCACCTTGTCCGCGCCCTCGCCGACGCCGGCTGGCGGGTGCGCCTGCTGGCGCGCCGCGATCCGGTCAGTCCGTTCTGGCGGGGCCTGGACCCCGAGGTGGTGCCCGGCGACCTCGGTGACGGGGCCGCCCTCGCCAGTCTGTGCGCCGGCGCCGACCTGGTGATCCATGCCGCTGGCCTGATCGCCGGCGCGCCGGAGCGGATGCGCGCCGTCAATGTCGAGGGCGCGCGGCGCCTGGCCCAGGCCGCCGGGCGGACCGCCCCGGACGCCCATGTGATCCTGATCTCCAGCCTGGCGGCCCGCGAGCCGCAGCTCTCGCCCTACGCGGCCACCAAGCGCGCCGGCGAGGACGCCGCCCGCGCCGTGCTGGGGCCGCGGCTTTCCATCGTCCGTCCGCCGGCGATCTACGGTCCCGGCGACCGCGAGACCCTGGGGCTGTTCCAGGCCGCGGCCAGCAGCCCGGCCCTGCCGGTGCTTGACCCTCGGGCCCGTCTGGCGGTCATCCACGTGGAGGACGCCGCGCGCCAGATCGTCGCCATGGCGGCGAACCCCAGCGCCGGCGCGGTCGGCCTGTGCGACGCCCGGCCGGAAGGCTACCCCTGGCGCGAACTCATGCAGACCGCAAGTGTGGCCCTAGAGCGACAGCCCCGCCTGATCCGTATCCCCAAGGCCCTGGTTTTCGCCCTGGCCTCGGTTGCAGGCGCCAGCAATGGCTGGCGTCATGGAAAGGTCACGTTTACATTGGGAAAGGTCAGGGAGCTGACGCATCTCGATTGTGGGATCCGACCAGATGAACTCGCGACCGGGGCGCCGGCCCCTGTTTATGATCTGTTGTCAGGATTTCAGCAGACCGTCGCCTGGTATCGCAAGAGCGGCTGGCTATAGGTCCGCGGCGGGCGATGGGGGGGGCGCGCCTGGCGCGACTCACCGGAACATTGGATAATTCATGGATTCAGTCACCGATCTTACCGTCCACCAGATCGGACGTACGGCTTCGGCGGTCATGCACCGCAATGTGGAGGTCACCGCCGATTCGGACATCGGCCGCGACCTGGGCGTGGATTCGCTGACTTTGATGAATATTGTTATGGAACTTGAGGACGTGTTCGAGCTGTCGATACCCATCGATCGTCTCGCGGATGTCGAGACCGTCGGCGATCTGGCGGCGCTGATCAACGAACTGAGGGGCAGGGGGTAAGAATGGGGCTGCTCGATAAACACAAGAGCTACAGCCAAGCCTACGAATCGATTCGCGAGATGGGGGCCGACCCCTTCAACGTGAAGTTCGAGGCGGTGCTGTCGCCGACCGAAGGCGTGGTCAACGGTCGTCCGACCATCCTTCTGGGCACCAATAACTATCTGGGCCTGACTTTCGACGAGTCCTGCATCGAGGCGTCGCGGGCGGCGGCGCGGAGCCATGGCACCGGCACCACC
>CAXNKO010000238.1:0-4334 GCA_964202685.1 Caulobacterales bacterium | reverse complement strand
GATACCGCAGCGCGCAGGGTACGATGGAGCGGATGATCGAGCGCACGATCATCGCCGGGCGGCGCGGGGCGCGGCTGCCCAACTACATGGCGGCGCTGATGACGATCTACTTCTCGCCGGATCCGGACGCGGATATCTGGGCCGCCATCCAGCGCAGCACGGTTCACGCACACAGGTCCTGGATCGAAGACCTCGCCGCGAGCGGTCTGTTGCAGGCGTGGGTCGAACCCGAGGTGCTGATCGCCGACCTGGCCCTGCTGGGGAACGGGATCACGTTCGAATGGTGCCGTGGACGGATCGAAATAGAGGCGGCATTGCGCCGCAAGGTTCTGGTCCTGTTGACGGCGATGGCCGGCGCCACGCTTCAACCGATCCGCGGGGACATCGAGGCGCGCCTTGCGGATATCCTTGGCCAAGGTCTGCCAGACCACCAGCCGCCGCCGGACTAGGGTCCCGATTCCGAAGTTCGCCAGCGCATATGGCGGGCTCCGACGAACTTCGGAATCGATAGGGACACTAGCAAGTTGATGTTTCTAGTGTGCTTTTTGGATCAGAAGTTCGCTCCGAGCCTGACCGGCCCATCAGGCGAGCTTCTGATCCAGCACACGAGAGCCCCGTGGTTGAGCTGTAGCGGCTCAGCAGCAGATCGGCCGAGGAGAACCCTTGATGGAGTCGATATTCGAACGCGTCGCCAGGGTGGAAGACCTGGTCGAGAACGCGCAGCGCCTCGTGTCGGTGGGCGGAAAGAGCGTCCTGCTGTGCAAATCCGACGGACAGATCTTCGCCATCCGCAACCGTTGCACCCACGACCACGAGCAATTGGCGGGGGGGCACATGCGAAAGTGCACGATTGTCTGCCCGTTCCACGGCGCGCGCTTCAGCCTCAAGACCGGGATGCCGTTCGGGCCGCCCGCCTTCGAGCCGATCGACACCTATCTCGTGCGCATCGTCGATGGCCACGTCGAGGTCTGCGTCACGGCGAATCCCTGAGGCTCCGCATCGGCGCGGCTAAAAATTAGACGTTGACCAGTTTTCATCGCGGTGCATCCTCTTCGCTCAGCCACGGGTCCCGGCCAGCCGGGGCGGCTTGGTCGTCCAGGGAGGACGCGATGACGGTCTACAAGGCGATCTCGGCGGACTCGCACGTCAACGAGCCGGCGAAGATGTTCGTCGAGCGCGTGCCGGCCAAGTTCCGGGACGTGGCGCCGCACATCATCGAACTCGACAATGGCGGTGAGGCCTGGCGCATGGCCGACGTCGACACCCCCATCCCCTTCGGGTCCGCCGCCGTGCACCACCGGGCGACCAAGCGGTTTGACCGAGCGACCTACAAGGCGCGCTTCGGCGAGTTGAAAGACGGGATCCAGGCCGGGGTGCGCTATTCCGACATCCTGCCCGGCTCCTATGACCCCAGGGAGCGGGTAAAGGAACAGATCGAGGACAAGCTGGACGGCGAGTTCTTCTACAACAATCCGGGCGTCTGGGCGGCGGTGAAGGCGGCCAGGGACCCGGAGCTCATCTTCCACTGCTTCCGCGCCTACAACGACTGGATGGCCGAGTTCTGCGCGCACGACCCGAGCCGGCTGTTTTCGATCGGCATCATCCCCACCACCGGCGTCGACGACGCCATCGCCGAGCTGAAGCGCTGCCTCATCGATTTGGACATGAAGGGCGTGGCGCTGGAGAGCTATCCCAATGGCTCGCTGAGCTATCCGGCCCCCGACGATGATCGCTTCTGGGCGGTCGCTGAGGAGATCGGCAAGCCGATCTCGCTGCATCTGTCGATCCGCGTGCCGGCCAACGCCATCTCCTTGGTGTCGAAAGGCAATGTCGCGCTGCTCAAGAAGGTCACCGCCGAAGGCTCGTTCCCGACCGTCTGCCAGCGGCTGATCCTCGCTGGGGTTTTCGACCGGTTCCCGAAGCTGAAATTCGTCGGCGCCGAGGTCCAGTCCGGCTGGGTGCCCTTCTACCTTGAGCGGTTTGACGCCACCTACAAGCGGCTGGGCCGCGCGGAGGGTGTGAAGCTCGACCTGCTGCCGTCGGAGTATTTTCAGCGCAATATCTACACCACCTTCCTGATCGACCAGGTCGGGGTGAACAATCGCTACACCATCGGCGTCGATCGGATGATGTGGATGTGCGACTTCCCCCACTCGGTCTCCAACTGGCCCATCGACGTGGAGTTGGCCCATGCCCAGCTGACCGCCGGGGGCGTTCCCGCGGACGAGTGGGAGCGGCTGATGTGGCGCACCGTGGCTGACCTCTACCAGATTCCATACGAACGGCCCGCCGGCGCGGCGCTCGCGGCCTGACCACAGGACACCTCGATGACGCTGCATCGCATGATCTCGGCCGCCAGCGGCGTCATTGAGCCGCCGGATCTCTGGTCCGAACGGCTAGGATCGAAGTTCGCCGACATTTGCCCGCGCCTGGTGGAAACCGAGGCCGGCGTGGTCTGGACAGCAGCCCATCGGCTGGCGGAAAGGCCCTTCCACCTCGACGCGTTCGGTGACGCCCATGGCCGCGACCGCAGGATTTCCTCCGCCGACGCGGCGTGGCTTGCGAGCGCCCAGGGTCGCCGGTGGATTCAGGACCGCGACGAAGTCGCTGGCGAAGTCCTATATTCCACCGGGGGCGTCTGGGATCTGATCAACGCGACCGAGAACCCCGAGTTCATTGTCGCCTGCTACCGGGCTTACAATGACTGGTTGGCCGAGTTCTCCGCCCAGGACAGCCAGCGGTTCATCGGCGTGGCCAAGGTCCCGACCACCGGCGCAGCCGACGCCACGGCCGAACTGGTCCGCGCCGTCGAGGACCTGGGCCTCACGGCTGCGATGCTGGACGCTTGGCCCGGCGGGCCCGACTGTCCCCCCGCCATGAAGGAATGCGACAGTTTCTGGGACGCGGCCGCGTCCCTCGGCGCGCCGGTCAGCATCTATCGCCCGCTGGACGGCGGCCGGGAGGCTGAGCCGTCGATTTCAGGCGGCTGGCACCCTGAATTCTACAATGATCTGGTCACCATCCTGTTCGCCAACCTGTTCGATCGCTATCCCGGCTTGCGCCTTGTTTCGGTGGCGCCCAGCTGCGGTTGGGCGCCGCAGACCTACGAGGGACTCAGTGAAAACTACATGCGCATGGCGGCGGTGCGGAAGATCAGCCTCGGCGACGAGACACTGCACCCGTCCGACTACCTGCGACGCTTCGTCTGGTACGTCACCCAGGAAGATCGCACCGGGTTGCTGAACCGGGCCTACATGGGTGAGTCGCACCTTGTCTGGGGTTCCTTCGCGCTGATGGACGCCAACTCAGCCTGGCCCAATACCCGGCAGCTGTTCGAGCGGGTGACCGCGGGCTTCCCGGAACTGTTCCGCGGCGCGCTGGCCAGCGAGAACTGCGCCCGGCTCTACCGGCTGGCCAACGCCCGCGGTTTCACACCCGAGGAGGTGAGCGCATACGACAGCTATGCGCTGCTCTGAGCCGAACGGGGGGGCGCCCCAGACCCTCGCGGCCTGACGGCGCCGTCCCGACTCACTTCGGGCCGCCCGGGACCAGACCCCACGCGCCCTGGCCCAGGATGCAGGTCGTGGCCTTGGGCGGGCAGAGGCCCGTCGAGCGCTCGGCGTAGATCTGCTCGATGATCTCGGGGTTGGCCCGCAGAGCTTCGCCCCTCAGTCGCGTGCTTTCGGCGATGCCGCGCGCGGTCTCGATCTGGGCGGCGGCGTTGGCCTCGGCCTCGGCCTTGCGTTGTTGCGCCGCCAGCGTCCGCTGTTCGGTCTCGGTGCGGGCCTTGATGGCGTTGGTGATCGCATCGGGGTAGCGGATGGTCCCAACCCATTGCAGGTCGGAGATCTCCACCCCCTCGGCGGCCCACTTGGCCCGCAGCGGAGCGAACGCCTTCTGCAGCACGGCCTGGCGACCGGCGCCCATCAGCGAGCCCGTGCATTCGGAAGCCGCAGGGGTGGGGGCGCCGCCCGGCGCGGTGGTGGGCTGGTTCAGATTGCAGGACACCGGCACCTTCTCGGTCTCGCGGGAGAGGAACGACCGCGTGTCGTTGCGGATGGGCCCGTCGATCAGATCATCGAAGTTGAGCCGGTACTTGGCGAACACTTCCGCCGCCCGGTTGTCCTGCACCTTGATCGTCAGTTGAACGTCGGCCGTCATCGGCAGGCCGGTTTGATCGGCGACGGCGATCTCTTCGTTCTCATTGCCGTCGCTGTTCGCCTCCCGGGTGAAGGAGTAGATGCGCTGGCGGGTCGAGTATTTGATGATCTGCTCGCCGATCCCGCGCCAGTGCCAACCGGGGCGAAGCTCGGTCGGCTGCACCCCGGCGTTGG
>CAXNKO010000237.1:0-4340 GCA_964202685.1 Caulobacterales bacterium | reverse complement strand
CTACGCCCAGACGATCCCCTATTTCGACCGCCTCGACTATGTGGCCCCGATGAACCAGGAGCACGCCTATGTGCTGGCCATCGAGAAGCTGATCGGGGTCGAGGTTCCGATCCGCGGCAGCCTGATCCGGGTGCTGTATTCGGAGATCGGCCGCATTCTCAACCACCTGCTCAATGTCACCACCCAGGCCATGGACGTGGGCGCGCTGACCCCGCCGCTGTGGGGCTTCGAGCAGCGCGAGAAGCTGATGGTGTTCTATGAGCGCGCCTCCGGCGCGCGGATGCACGCCAACTACTTCCGGGTGGGGGGGGTGCGCCAGGATCTGCCGGAGGCCCTGGTGCGCGACATCGCCGACTGGTGCGCAGCCTTCCCCAAGGTGCTGGACGACATCGAGAGCCTGATCACCGGCAACCGCATCTTCAAGCAGCGCAATGTGGACATCGGCAAGGTGACCCAGGACGAGGCCATCGCCTGGGGCTTCACCGGGGTGATGCTGCGCGGGTCCAACGTGGCCTGGGACCTGCGGCGCAACCAGCCCTACGAGGGCTATGACGATTTTGAGTTCGACATTCCGCTGGGGCTGAACGGCGACTGCTACGACCGCTACCTCTGCCGGATGGAGGAGATGCGCCAGTCGACGAAGATCATGCAGCAGGCCTGTGAGCGGTTGCTGAAGACCCCCGGCCTCGTGCTCTCCGACGACCACAAGATCGCCCCGCCCCGCCGCGGCGAGATGAAGCAGTCGATGGAGGCGCTGATCCATCACTTCAAGCTGTTCACCGAGGGCGTGCGCACGCCGCCCGGCGAGGTCTATGCCTGCGTCGAGGCGCCCAAGGGGGAGTTCGGGGTCTATCTGGTGTCGGACGGGTCCAACACCCCCTACCGCTGCAAGATCCGCGCGCCGGGCTATCCGCACCTGATGGCCATGGACTGGATGAACCGCGGCCACATGCTGGCCGACGTCTCGGCGATCCTGGGGTCGTTGGACATCGTGTTCGGGGAGATCGACCGGTGAGCGGGCTGACCGCCATCGCCCAGGGGCAGCTGGACGCTTACAACGCCCAGGATCTGGACGCCTATTGCGGCTTCTTCGCCGAGGACGTGGTGGTGGCCGACCTGAACGGCGCGGTCGCCAACCGGGGCGTGGCCGAGCTGCGCGCCCGCTACGCCAAGACCTTCGCCGAGTTTCCGCAGAACCGGGCCGAACTGGTGAACCGCATCGTGCTGGGCGCCTCGGTGATCGACCACGAGCGGGTGTCGCGCGCGCCCGGCGGCGAGAGCTTCGAGGTCGGCTGTATCTACACGTTCGCCGGCGGCAAGATCGCCCGCGTCGATTTCGTCAAGTGAGGGCCCGTTGAGCGTCCGCCGCCTTAGCCCCGATCAGCCCGCCAGCTTCGCCTTCAGCGCCGCCAACCTGAAGGCCGCCAAGGCGTGGACGCAGCGGTTCCCCGCCGGCCGTCAGCAGTCGGCGGTGATCCCGCTGTTGTGGTTGGTGCAGAAGCAGGAGGGCTGGGTGTGCGAGCCGGCCATCCGGCTGGTGGCCGAGATGCTGGGGATGGCGCGGATCCGGGTGCTGGAGATCGCCACCTTCTACACCATGTTCATGCTGGCCCCGGTGGGCAGCCACGCGCTGATCCAGGTCTGCGGCACCACGCCCTGCGCCCTGCGCGGCGCCGGCGAGCTGATGGCGCTGTGCCAGAAGAAGCTCGGCCCGCGGGACCATCGCTCGGCCGACGGCAAGTTCTACTGGCAGGAGGTGGAGTGCATGGGCGCCTGCTCCAACGCCCCCATGGCGGCCATCAACGACTATTATTACGAGGACCTGACGCCCCAGTCCTTCGAAGCGCTGATCGACGCCTTCGGCCGCGGCGAGGCGCCGGCGCCGGGCTCGGCCATCGGGCGTCAGGGGTCGTCGCCGGAGGGCGGGCCGCTGACCTTGTCGGACCCCAAGCTCTATGACGGATCGGCCGCCAAACCGTTGAAGAAACTGCCGAACCTTCCAGCCAGGGAGCCCGCGGCTTGAGCCTCGATCTCGAACAGTCGAAGCGGCGGCTGATCACCATGATCGTGGTGGATGGCGTCTGCATGCTGGTGGCGGTGGCGGCGGGAATCGGCGCCTTCGCCTATGGGATCGAGGCGCTGCAGTGGCTGTTCGCGGGCGCTGTGGTGGCGGGGTTCGGGGCGCAGATCTGGTTCATGGCCGGCTTGCGGCGCAGCACGGATACGGAGGCTTGAGGGTGGCGGGAATCCTGGAAGACAAGGATCGCGTCTTCACCAACCTCTATGGTCTGCACGACTGGGGGCTGGAGGCCGCCCGTCAGCGCGGGGCCTGGAACGGCGTCGATCTGATGCTCAAACAGACCCCGGAGTGGATCTGCGATCAGGTGAAGAACTCCGGCCTGCGCGGCCGCGGCGGGGCGGGGTTCGGGGCGGGGCTGAAGTGGACCTTCATGCCCAAGCAGGAGAGCGAGCGGCCGCACTATCTGGTGGTCAACGCCGATGAGTCCGAGCCCGGCACCTGCAAGGATCGGGAAATCCTGCGCAACGATCCGCAGCTGCTGATCGAGGGCTGCCTGATCGCCAGCTACGCCATCCGGGCGCACACCTGCTACATCTACATCCGCGGCGAATATGTGCATGAGCGCGAGCGGCTGGAGGCGGCCATCGCGCAAGCCTACGCCGCCAGGCTGATCGGCAAGGACTCGATCTTCGGCTGGCCGTTCGACCTGCATGTCACCCATGGCGGCGGGGCCTATATCTGCGGCGACGAGACGGCGCTGATGGAGAGCCTGGAGGGCAAGAAGGGCCAGCCGCGCTTGAAGCCGCCGTTCCCGGCCGGGGCCGGCATCTATGGCTGCCCGACCACCATCAACAATGTCGAGACCATCTCCACCGTCGGCGCGATCCTGCGGCGCGGGGCCGACTGGTTCGCCGGCTTCGGGCGGCCCAACAACACCGGCACCAAGCTGATGGCCATCTCCGGCCATGTGATCAAGCCGTGCGTGGTCGAGGAGGTGATGTCGATCCCGCTGCGCCAGCTGCTGGAAGACCATTGCGGCGGCATCCGCGGCGGCTGGGGGAACCTCAAAGCGATCATCCCCGGCGGCTCCTCCACCCCGATGATCACCGCTGAGATGGCCGAGACGGCGCTGATGGATTTCGATTCGCTGAAGGACATGCGCTCGGGGCTGGGCACCGCGGCGGTGATCGTCATGGACAAGGACGCCGATCTGGTCCGGGCCATCGCCCGGCTCAGCTACTTCTACAAGCATGAGAGCTGCGGCCAGTGTACGCCCTGCCGCGAGGGCACCGGCTGGATGTGGCGGGTGATGGAGCGGATGGTCACCGGCGAGGCCGAGATGACCGAGATCGACATGCTGCTGGACGTGGCCAGCCAGGTGGAGGGCCACACCATCTGCGGACTGGGCGACGCCGCCGCCTGGCCGATCCAGGGCCTGTTCCGTCACTTCCGCCATGAGGTGGAGGACCGCATCACCCAGTACCGCGTGCGCAAGCCCCACGTGATGGGCGCGACGCTTCAGGCGGCGGAGTAGCGGCATGCCTAAAGCCAAGGTCAACGGCGTCGAGGTCGAGTTCGAGCCCGGCATGAATGTGCTGCAGGTGGCCGAGCTGGGCGGGGCGGAGATTCCGCGGTTCTGCTACCATGAGCGGCTGAGCATCGCCGGCAACTGCCGCATGTGCCTGGTGGAGGTGAAACCCGGTCCGCCCAAGCCGCAGGCGTCCTGCGCCCTGCCGGCGGCGGAGAACATGGAGATATTCACCAACACCCCGATGGTGGTGAAGGCCCGCCAGGGGGTGATGGAATTCCTGCTGATCAACCACCCGCTGGACTGCCCGATCTGCGACCAGGGCGGCGAGTGCGACCTGCAGGACCAGGCCATGGGCTATGGCCGCGACGCCACCCGCTATGAGGAGAACAAGCGGGCGGTCGAAGAGAAGTACATGGGTCCGCTGATCAAGACGGTGATGACCCGCTGCATCCAGTGCACCCGCTGCGTCCGCTTCATCACCGAGGTGGCCGGCGTGCCGGAGATCGGACTTATTTCCCGCGGCGAAGACGTTGAAATCACGACCTATCTTGACAAGGCGGTGGCAAGCGAATTGTCCGCCAACGTCATCGACCTGTGCCCGGTCGGCGCGCTGACCTCCAAGCCCTTCGCCTTCAACGCCCGTCCCTGGGAGCTGAAGAAGACCGAGAGCGTCGACGTGATGGACGCCCTGGGCTCGGCGATCCGGGTGGACAGCCGGGGCTCGGCGGTGCTGCGCGTGCTGCCCAGGGTCAACGAGGACGTCAACGAGGAGTGGATCAGCGACAAGAC
>CAXNKO010000236.1:0-4378 GCA_964202685.1 Caulobacterales bacterium | reverse complement strand
CGGCCGCCGGCGGCGCGGCGGCCTGGGCGCTGGCGGCGGCCGCCAGAGCCCTTGCGGCGGTGAATCGCCGCGCCAGGGCCTCGGTGAGTTTCTTGGCTTCGGAGGCCGGCATCGCCGCCAGGACCGCCGACAGCGATCGCTCCTTCATCTTGGCGGCGATGGGCAGGCGGACGGAATCGTCCAGCAGCACCATGCGCGGCGCGGAATCCTTCGGCTTCATCCCCTCGAACACCTTGACCAGCCGATCGATCTCGCCGTGATCCTTGGCGTCCGCCTGCGCCAGCAGCGTGGTGATATCGCCCTTGAGGCCGGTCAGCGCCCGCACCTTGGCGTCAAGCTTGGACTCCGCCGCCGCCAGCAGGGCCAGCTGCACATCCATCTGCTGTTCGCGTTTGTCCAGCTGACCGCGCCGCACCCCCAGGCTCTGCAGCACCTGCAGTTCGGCCGGCGACAACCCGGCCTCCTTCGCCAGTTCGGCGGCGGTGGGCGCACAGACGGCCACGGGCCGGATGGTTGGCGCCGGAACGCCAGCGCGCGTCGCAGCGTCCGCGGCCTCGCCCACGGCGGCGCCCTCGCTCGGCTTGGCCTTGGCCGCCGCACCTTCCCTGGAGGACTTTTGCGGCCCGGTCTTCTCAGGCTTGGCCGTATCCTCCGCGAACGCCCGCGCGCCGGACAACAGTTCCGGAAGCGCCTGGGCGCCGGACAGGGCGTTCAGCGCTAGAACGCCGCCGATGGCCACCCCCGCCAGCGGCAGGATGCGCGGGATGTTCTTCATCTGCGTGCGCCCAGCATGGCGCTGATCGGCATGCGGCCGACAGGTTCGTCAAACAGATCCTCGTCCGGCATCCGAGCGCGCTGCACGGGCGGATCGCGTCGTGGCGGCGGCTGGATGGTCAGACGCGGCGCCCCGCCCGAGGCCGCGCGGGCGGCGCCGATCATGGCCCCAAGGCGGTTGGCCGTGATCGGCCGGTCGAGCTCCAGGTCCTGGTCGCGGGCCTCGGTGTTCGCCGCGGGTGTCTCGGCGCCCGCCCGACCGCCTGGGCGGTCGAGCCGCTGAGCGAGTTCGCGGGCTTTTTCAATGCGGTCGGCCAGGAACTCCGAGGCTTCGTCGGTGGCGGCGCGCAGGTCCGCCAGCCCCTGCTCCGCCCTCTGGGCGGCGGCGTCGAGGTCGGCCACGGCGCGAGTGAAACCGTCGTGGCTGTCCCGCAGCACGATCAAGCGCTTGTTCAGGCGCCATCCCATGGCCAGGGTGGCCAGAAGCAAGACGGCGAGCAGGCTGTTCAGGCAAATGGCGATGAGGCTCATTTCAACTCCTGTAAGGCTTGGCGCGCGCTGTTGGAGATTGGCGCGTCGATACGAACGGCGATGTTTTGATTGCGGCGGCCCATGCGGCCCTGGGTGAGCGAGATCGAGCCGGCGCGCAGCTGGATGCGGCTGTCTGGATTGGCGTTCAGCATCAGCGTCTCGCCGACCTTGAAGTTCAGCACCCGCTTGAGGCTGACCTGCATCTCGTCCAGCACCGCGCGAACCTCGAGCTGGGTGGCCCAAAGTTCGGTGGCCAGGTGGCCTTCCCAGATGTTGTCGCGGCCGAACTTCTCGCCCATGAACTGCTGCAGCAGCATCTTCCGGATCGGTTCGAGGGTCGAATAGGGCAGCAACAGCTCCAGGCGCCCGCCGCGATCTTCCATGTCGATGCGCAGCTTGACCAGGATGGCGGCGTTGGCGGACCGGGCGATGGCGGCGAAACGCGGGTTGGTCTCCAGCCGGTCCAGCACCAGGTTCACCGGGGTCAACGGCTCGAAGGCCGCCTGGGCGTCGGCCAGCACCACCTCGACCATTCGCTGCACCAGGGCCCGCTCAATGGTGGTGTAGGGCCGCCCCTCGACCCGCATGGCCGCGGTGCCCCGCCGCCCGCCCAGCAGCACGTCGACGATCGAATAGATCAGGTTGGAGTCGACTGTCAGCAGTCCGTAATTGTCCAGCTCCTCGGCGCGGAACACCGCCAGGATCGCCGGCAACGGGATGGAGTTCAGATAGTCGCCGAACCGGATCGAGGAAATGTTGTCCAGGCTCACCTCGACGTTGTCCGAGGTGAAATTCCGCAAGCTGGTGGTCATCAGCCGCACAAGGCGGTCGAAGACGATTTCCAGCATCGGCAGGCGTTCGTAGGAAACCAGCGCCGAGTTGATGATCGCCCGGATGCCGCTGCTCTCCGACGCATCGGAGTCGGGCATCTCGAAGCCCAGCAGGCTGTCGATCTCGTCCTGGTTCAGAATCCGCTCGCCGGCGCCGCCGGTCTCCGCCTCGGCCTCGGACCAGCCGGCCGCCGCGTCGCCGCCGGTGGGTTCTGGGATTGGATCGGTGGCTTCGGACATGGCGGCGCTGGCCAGGGCTCCTTGCGGAGCCCTAGTTGATCAGCATCTCCTCGATGAGCACGGCGTTGGCCTTGGAGGGCGAAATCACCAGATTGACCCGGCGCAGGATCTCCATGCGCAGCTGGTAGCTGCCCTGGCTGCCTGACAGATCCTCGGGCCGCAGCTCACGCAGGAAGGTCTGGAACATGTCCTGCAGCCTCGGCATGTTCGGATCCAGTGTCTCCACGGCGCTGTCGTCGGGCAGTTCCAGGGTCAGCTTCAGCTTCAGGAAGGTGGGCCGCCCATCGGCGGTCTGCATGTTCACGGTCACCGGCGGCATGGTGTAGAAAACCACCCCGTCGGGGCCCTCCTTGATGTTGACCGCCGCCTCGCCCTCCTTGCCGCCCTCTTTCTTCTTTTCTTTCTTCTTTTCCTTGTCGTGGCCCTTTTCGGCGTGGGCCGCGTCAGGCTTGGGCTTCAGCAGCATGAACGCCGCGGTCCCGCCGCCGCCCAGCACCAGCACCGCGGCCGCGCCGGCGATGATCAGCATTTTCAGCGGCAGCTTTTTCTTGCCCGGCGCGCCCTCGCCGTCCTCGGCCTCGCCCTCGGCAGCCCCGTCTTCCGGGGCCTCCTTGACCTTGTCCTTCGCCACGCGCGCGATTCCTTATAGTCGAAGCCTTCCCCTCCATCGCGCGCACCTGGTTAACGATCAGTTTTTAACGCAGATTAACGAGGGATAACCCTGCCCGGCAAAATCCGCCCGGCGGTCGGCGTTAACCTTATTATTGATTGAAATTATTGGCCTTTCAGACTGGCCCAAAGTTTGCAGCGCCCTTGAGACGAAAACGTCTCTGAACGGGGCCTGGAACTTTCTCGAATGGACAACGCCCTCTACGTCGGACTTTCGCGCCAAATCACCCTGCGCCGCGAGCTCGACATCGCCGCCAACAACCTGGCCAACGTCGACACCGCCGGCTTCAAGGTCGAGTCGCTGATGAAGAAGGTCAACCCGGCGCGGCCGGCCCGGACCCACAGCGCCCCCAACCCGGTGAAGTTCGTGCTCGGCGACGCGCTGGCCCGGGATTTCGGCCAGGGCGCATTGCGCCGCACCAACGCGCCCCTCGACCTCGGCATCGAAGGCGACGCCTTCTTCGCGGTCAGCACCCCGGAGGGCGATCGCTACACCCGTGACGGCCGCTTCCGCCTGGACGACCAGGGCAAGGTGGTCAGCGACGCCGGCCACGCCGTGCAGGGCGACGGCGGCGGCGAGATCCTCATCGATTCAAAGAAGGGCCCGCTGATCATCGCCGCGGACGGAACCATCAGCCAGGGGACCGAGCGGGTCGGCAAGATCGGCGTCGTGCGCTTCGACCTGCGCTCGGTGCTGGAAAAGTCCGGCGACAACCTGCTGAAGAACACCGCCAACGCCCCGCCGGCGGCCGCGCCGGACGCCATGGTGCGCCAGGGGATGCTGGAGAATTCCAACGTCAGGGCGGTGACCGAGGTCACCCGGCTGATCGAGATCAGCCGGGCCTATGAACAGATGGCCCGGATGATGGACGCCGGGGCTGAGCTTTCCCGCCGGTCGATCGACCGGCTCGGGCGCGTACAATAGGAATCTAGACGATGCAGGCACTTCGCACCGCCGCCACCGGCATGGCCGCCCAGCAGCTGAACGTGGAGGTGATCTCCAACAACATCGCCAACATGAACACCATCGGGTTCAAGCGGCAGCGGGCCGAGTTCCAGGACCTGCTGTACCAGACCCTGATCACCCCGGGCGCCCAGTCCTCCGACCAGGGCACGGTGGTGCCCACCGGCGTGCAGGTGGGTGCGGGCGTCAAGTCGGGCTCGACCTACCGGATCACCACCCAGGGCTCGATGACCCGCACCGACAACAAGCTCGATCTGGCCATCGACGGCCGCGGCTTCTTCCAGGTGCTGATGCCCTCGGGCGAGACCGCCTACACCCGCGCCGGCAACCTGGCCACCAACGACCAGGGCCAGCTGGTCACCGAGGACGG
>CAXNKO010000235.1:0-4380 GCA_964202685.1 Caulobacterales bacterium | reverse complement strand
AACTCGGTGTTGCCGTGGACCAGGGCGTAGGCGAGGCGCTCGGCGACGGCCGCGTTGCGCCAGGCCAGGTCCACGACCCGCTCGGCGCCCTTGTCGCCCTTGTACTTGGGCGCCAGGTCGACCAGCCGCTCGGTGTTGGTGAGCGCGGGGTCCCGCTGCGGGCGGTTGAGGATCACGTCCTCGACGGCCTCGCGCAGCTCGGGCGGAATCTGGTCATAGACGGGCAGATCGCCGGCGTTGACGATGCCCATGTCCATGCCGGCGCTGATGGCGTGGTAGAGGAACACCGAGTGGATCGCCCGGCGCACCGGCTCGTTGCCGCGGAACGAGAACGAAACGTTGGAGACCCCACCGGACACCCGGGCATAGGGCAGCAGCTGCTTGATCCGCCGGGTCGCCTCGATGAAGTCGACGGCGTAGTTGTCGTGCTCCTCGATCCCGGTGGCGACGGCGAAGATATTGGGGTCGAAGATGATGTCCTCGGGCGGGAAACCCAGCTTGTCGACCAGCAGGCGGTAGGCCCGCTCGCAGATCGCCACCTTGCGCTCGGCGGTGTCGGCCTGGCCCACCTCGTCGAAGGCCATCACCACCACGGCGGCGCCATAGCGCAGGCAGGCGACAGCCTGCTCCAGAAATCTGGCCTCGCCCTCCTTCATGCTGATGGAGTTGACGATGGCCTTGCCCTGCACGCATTTCAGCCCGGCCTCGATCACCTCCCACTTGGATGAGTCGATCATCACCGGCACCCGGGCGATGTCCGGTTCGGCGGCGACCAGGTTGAGGAAGGTGCGCATGGCGGCCACCGAATCCAGCAGCCCCTCGTCCATGTTGACGTCGATGATCTGCGCCCCGGCGTCCACCTGCTGGCGGGCGACGGAGAGGGCTTGCGGATAGTCGCCCTCGGCAACCAGCTTGCGGAACTTGGCCGAGCCGGTGACGTTGGTGCGCTCGCCAATGTTGACGAAGAGGGGACGCATGGTTCTCCGATCAGGCCTTCACGCCGCGCCAGACCCGGTCACACACGTTGAATTTGTTGGTTCCGTCATCGATCGTAGAGTTCGTCGCGAGGACCATCAGGCGGATCGGACCGCCATCCCTGGCCGGCGAGGCTGAGGAAGGCTTCCAGCGCAGCATTGCGGTCAGCGGCTGACACGGCTCTGCTGACCGAACGGTTGTCGGTGCCATCGGAACCGTCAGCTGAATCGTTCGAGGTTTCCATAAGCCCTTATACTCCAAACCTATGCCAGCTCGAAGGGCTCGAGCCCGGCCAGCCGCATGGCCTTGGGCCGTTCCGGGACCGCCCGCGGCTTCAGCCCCTTCACCGCTTCGGCCACATGGGCGATGTGGTCCGGGGTGGTGCCGCAGCAGCCGCCGAGGATATTGACCAGGCCGTGCTCGGCCCATTCGTGCAGGAAGTGGCTGGTCTGGTGGGGGGCCTCGTCATAGTCGCCCATGGCGTTGGGCAGGCCGGCGTTGGGGTAGGCGGAGACCAGGGTGTCGGCGATGCGGGCCAGGTCGGCGATGTGCGGGCGCATCAGCTCGGCTCCCAGGGCGCAGTTGAGCCCGATGGCGAAGGGCTTGGCGTGCTTCACCGAGTTCCAGAACGCCTCCACCGTCTGGCCCGACAGGGTGCGGCCGGAGCGGTCGGTGATGGTGCCGGAGATCCAGATCGGCAGCGGCTCCAGCCCCTCGTCGGCCAAGTCCAGGATCGCCTTGATCCCGGCCTTGACGTTGAGCGTGTCGGTGACCGTCTCCAGCAGGAACAGGTCGACGCCGCCCTCGTGCAGGGCAAGCGCCTGCTCGCGGTAGGCGGCATAGACCTGGTCGAAGGTGATCAGCCGCGCGCCGGGGTCGTTGACGTCCGACGACATGGACAGCATGCGGTTGAGCGGACCCATGGCGCCGGCCACGAACCGAGGCTTATGGGGCTCGATCTGCGTCCAGCGGTCGGCCACGGCCCGGGCCAGGCGCGCCCCGGCCAGGTTCATGTCGCGCACCGCCCCCTCCATGCCGTAGTCGGCCTGGGCGATGGCGGTGGAAGAGAAGGTGTTGGTCTCGGAGATGTCGGCGCCGGCGGCGAAATAGGCCTCGTGCAGCTCGGTGACCACATCCGGCCGGGTCAGACAGAGGACGTCGTTGTTGCCCTTCATGCCCACCGCATGTTCAGCGAACCGCTCGCCGTGGAAGTCGTCGTCGCTTAAGCCCTTGGACTGCGCCATCGCCCCCCAGGCCCCGTCGAGGATCAGGATGCGTTGCTTGGCGGCCGCCTTGAGGGCGGCGATGCGCTCGGCGCGGGTCATTCCGAAACCTCTTCGCGCACGCCCAGCACCCGGCAGATGGCGTAGACCAGGTCGGCGCGGTTCAGGGTGTAGAAGTGGAAGTCGGTGAAGCCTTCCTCCGCCAGGCTGGCGCACATCTCGGTGGCCACCGAGGCGGCGATCAGCCGGCGGGTGTCGGGGTCGCGGTCCAGGCCGCCGAACAGGTTCTCCATCCAGGCCGGCAGCGGGATGCCCACCGGTCCGGCCATCTTCTGCAGGCCCTTGAAGTTGGACACCGGCATGATCCCCGGCGAGATCGGAATGGTCACCCCGGCCTTCCTGACCTGATCCATGAACCGCAGGAAGGCGTCGATGTCGAAGAAGAACTGGGTGATGGCCCGGGTGGCGCCGGCGTCGATCTTGGCCTTCAGCACGTCGATCTCGTGGGCGAGGCTGGGGCTTTCCGGGTGGATCTGCGGATAGAGGCCGACGCTGACCTCGAAGGGGGCGATGGCCCGCACCCCGGCGGTGAGCTCGGTGGCGTTGCGGTAGCCGTCCGACCGGGGAACATAGGCGCCGCCGATGGCGCCGGGGGGATCGCCGCGCAGGGCGACGATATGGCGGATGCCCGCGTCCCAGTAGGCTTGCACCACTGCGTCCACCTCAGCGCGGCTGGCTTCCACGCACGTGAGGTGGGCGGCGGGCTTGAGAGTGGTCTCCTTCAGCATCCGCACCACGGTGCGGTGGGTGCGGTCGCGGGTGGAGCCGCCGGCGCCGTAGGTCACCGAGACAAAGGTGGGGTTGAGCGGCTCCAGCCGGCGGATCGCCAGCCACAGGCTTTCCTCGGCCTCCGGCGTCTTGGGCGGCGAGACCTCGAACGAGACCCGGGGGCGCGGCGCGCCCAGGGCGCCGGCCCGCACCACGGGGCCGTGGGCGGTGTCGGAAGGGCTCATGCGGCGTGGCTCCGGACCTGGCGGCCCCGCTGGGCGGTCCAGATCTTGACGGTGAGGCCGGCGGCGTCGGCCGGGGGCAGGGCGCTGGCCTTGACCCGGCCAAGCCCCGCCTCGCGCAGCCAGCGCTCCATCTCCGCGTCGGCGAACCCCAGGCGGCGATGCTGGTGCTGCTCGCGCAGGAACTCCAGCCGGTGCGGGGCGAAGTCGACGATCAGCAGCCGCCCCCCCGCCGCCACCAGCCGTCCGGCCTCGCGCACCGCCGCGGCCGGATCGCCCAGGTAATGCAGCACCTGGTGGATGACCACCAGATCGGCGCTCTCCCCCGGCAGGCGGGTGCCGAGGATGTCCCCGTGGCGCAGCTCGCAGTGGGCCAGCCCCTGGTCCGCCACCCGGCTGCGGGCGATGTTGAGCATCTGCTGCGACAGGTCGAGACCCACCGCCGCCTGCGCCTGGGGGCCCAGCAGGGTGAGCATGCGGCCCGCGCCGGAGCCCAGGTCCACCAGCCGCCGGAACGGCCCCGGACCCGCGGCGGCGCGGATCGCCGCCTCCACGTCAGCCTCGGAAACATACAGCGAGCGGATCTGGTCCCAGAGGCCGGCGTTGCGGGCGAAATACTCCCCGGCCGCCGCCGTCCGCTCATCGCGCACCGCCTGCAGCCGCTCGGCGTCGCGGCGCAGCACCGGATCGGCCGGATCGATCCGGGCCAGGATGTCCCCCAGCAGGGCGCGCGCCTCGCCCGCCACGCCCAGGCGGTAGAACACCCAGGCGCCGTCGGGGAACCGCTCCACCAGCCCGGCCTCGGCCAGCAGCTTTAAGTGTCGGGAAACCCTCGGCTGGCTTTGTTCGAGCACGCGGCACAGCTCCAGCACCGCCAGCTCCTCGAGATCGAGCAGCGCCAGCATGCGCAGGCGGGTCGGCTCCCCCGCCGCCCGCAGCGCCGCCACCGCCTGATCCATCTGCATCGTCATATGGGATATAAAGATATCCTTATATGATTATGTCAAGGTTAAGGGCGACGGCTTCGCGACGCGCTTGACCGCCGTCCGGCGCCGGCGGCGCGCTCCCCCTTCCCCCTCGATGCTATCGTATTCACACATCGTCGGCAGAGGGGTTTCTTGATCCTTCTCCCCTTGCGGGAGAAGGTGGCGGCGCAGCCGTCGGATGAGGGG
>CAXNKO010000234.1:0-4384 GCA_964202685.1 Caulobacterales bacterium | reverse complement strand
CGCGCCGCCCTTGGGGCTGATGAACGCTACGCTCGGCAATCCTGGTCCCCTGCGCCGCGGCGGTGTCTTGGTGAAGCGTGAAAACGCTACAGCGCCCTGCCATGGGCCGACAATCGGATAGTGGGTTCAGGGGGCTTGTAGACCATGCGGCCACAATGTGCGCCAATTCAGGCGTCCCCGGGCGATTTTAGAGCAGACCCAGCGCCTTGAAGCTGGCCACGCCGTCGCGGCCGCCCACCAGATGATCGTGGATGGAGATGCGCAGCGGCCGGCCGGCGTCGATGATCTGGCGGGTCAGGTCGATGTCGGCGGCCGATGGGGTCGGGTCGCCGGATGGATGGTTGTGGACCAGGATCAGCGCGCTGGCCGAGACCTCCAGAGCGCGGCGCATGACCTCGCGGGGATAGACAGGGGCGTGGTCCACCGTGCCGTGGTTCATAATCTCGTCGGCGATCAGCTGGTTCTTGCGGTCGAGGAACAGCACCCGGAACTGTTCGCGCGGTTCATGGATCAGGGCGGTGCGAACATAGTCCAGCAGCGCGCTCCAGGACGAGATGACCGTGCGCTTGCGAACCCGCTCGCGACCGAGGCGCAACGCGACCTCATGGGCCAGGCTGAGGTCCAGCGCCACCGCGTCGCCCACCCCGGTCACGGTCTTCAGCGCCTCGGGCCCAGCGGCGAGAACGCCGCCCAGGCCGCCGAAGCGGGCGATCAGCGCCTTGGCCAGCGGCTTGACGTCGCCGCGCGGCATGGTGCGGAACAGCAGCAGTTCCAGCAGCTCGTAATCCGGCAGCGCCTGCAGGCCGCCGCTGGACGCCCGCGCGCGCAGCCGCTCGCGGTGGCCCAGGTGGTGGGGCGCAGGCGGCGCGGGGGCAGTGCGCCAGAGGTCCGGCTGCGCGGCCACATCTTGAACAGCGGGGGCGTCCATGGGACTATTGTTCCGCATTTGTTCGAAACTTGCAAGCGCTCCGGCGTGGGCCTTCACGGCGCCTTGATATCGACCACCTTGGTCGCGGCGACGGCGCGCACATCCAGGGCCTGGGCAGTGACGCCGTTGAGCATCGGGCAGACGAACAGCAGGCCGTTGTGGGCCAGGCTCGCCCGGTGCTCGATGCTGTGGGCCAGCGCGCGCCAGAACACCGCCGCATGGCGGAATCCATAGACGCCCGCCGAGGCGTTGTCGGAGATCACCCGCTTCTCGCGCGCCTCGATCATGCGGCCGGTCTCGTCGAAGCGCAGGTAGCTGTAACTTGGGGACTCCGACCGGAAGGTGACGGCCAGGCCGCCCAGCCCCGGGTCCGCCGCCCACCGGCCGCGGATGTCGGCGTCGCAGTCGAACAGGATGTCGGCCAGGTCCACCAGCACCGGGGTCTCGACATCGCGGGCGAGCGCGAGACCCGCCGCCGCACTGAGCGCCGCGCCGCCGGTTGCGGCGCCGATGTGGACGATGTCAGCCCAGCCATACCAGCTTCGCAGGGACTCCTGGGCAAACCGCCTGGACCGCGCGCTGTCGCGCAGCACGACGATCAGCTGGTCCTGGTCGCCGCGGCACCAGGCCCGGCTCTCCAGGGCCCGGCGCAGCAGCGGCTGGCCGTCCAGGGGGCGCTCGGCCTTCACGGTTGCGTCGGCGGCCTCGAAGTCGGGACCGGCGAGCGGAACGACGATGATCAAGGCTCAGCCCCGCCGCGCGGCGAGGTAGGCGTTCAGGTCCTCTGGTGTTCCCAGGCCATGCATGGCCGCCGCGGCGATCTCATAGACCCCGATCCGCAGGCCGGCGCGGATCATGTAGTTGTAGACCGGGCAGGTGTAGAACTCGTTGTTCACCCGGTCGTTGTTGGCGATCATGTCGATGGCGGCGTCGACGAATTGGGCGCCTCGCCGGAACAGATAGACGCCCACCGTCGCCAGGTCCGAGATCGGGTCCTTCTCGGCCACCCGCTGAACGATGCCGCCCGGATCGACCTTGGCGAAGGACCATTTCAGGTTCCGGCTCGGATCCCGGAACACCAGGATCGAGCCGTCGAGATCGCGGGCGAAGCAGTCGTCGACGAAGTCCCGCAGGTCCACATCGACCAGCTGGTCGGAGTTGGCCAGCAGCAGCGGCTGATCGCTGTCGATGTGTTCGCGCGCCAGCAGCACCGTGCAGGCGGCGCCCTCGGTCAGCTTGTCGACGCCCACGACACGCACGCCGCGCCGGGCCAGGGCGTCGATTTCGGCCGGCTCCTGCTGGATATGTTCGCCGCGCAGGATGACGATCGGCTGCGATGGCCCGGTGGGCATGTTGTCCAGGGCGCGGCGGATCATCGGCGCGCCTTCCACGTCGATGAAGGGCTTTGGCTTGTCATACCCCGCCACGGCGAACCGACTGCCGGCGCCGGCGGCGGGTATGACGATGTTCAGCCGCAGGTCCTGCGGGGGCGCGCGGCCGGCGGCCCGGGAAAGCTCGAAACTCTCGATGTGCCGGGGATCGTAGAAGCTGTGGTAGCCGGCTTTGTCGATCTTGACCGCGTGGACCCGTCCGCCCTCCAGGATGACCTCGTTCAGGGAGGCGGAGATATAGTACTGGTTGTCCAGCGGCGCCCCGTGCCGCAGGGCCTTGGCCGCGGCCTCGAAGAACAGGCCGGCGCGTCGATAATAGTAGAACCCGGCGATGGCGTTGCGGCTGATCACCTCCTTCTCGGAGGCGCGATGGACGACGTTGGCCTGGTCCATGGCCACATAGGACCAGCGTGGGTGCAGGGATTCGAAAATGATCACCCCGGCGTCGGCGTCCGCCGCCTGCATCCGCCGCACCGCGTCGGACAGGTCGCCGTCGAAAAACTGGTCGGTGTTGGCGATGATCAGCGGCTCATCCGGATCGATCTCGTCAATCGCCATCAGACAGGTGCAGAGCGCCCCGCCAGTGGGCGCCTTGAGCGTCAGGGTCGTGGACCGACCGCCGGTCGCCAGACCGAATATGCTCTCGTAGGAAAAGCGCCGGGCCTCGGCCTCGCTGGCCACGAACACGAAGCGCAGGTCCTTGGCGACCGAGGCCAGGCTGTCGATCGCCCATTCGATCATCGGCCGGCCGGCGATCTCGATCAGCGGCCGCGGATAGGCGAACTTTTCCGGACTGAAGTGGGGGCTGCGGCCGGCGATGGGGGCGAGGACGATCATTGGGCGGCGGCCTCGGCGCGGGCGATCTCGGCCTTGACGCGGTCATAGACCACGTCGTCGACGCAGGCGGCGATCATGACGTGGGCGCCACTGGCGCGGGCGGCCTGGATGCCATGGTCGTTGTCCTCCACGATCAGGCATTGGGAGGCCTCGCAGCCCAGCCTGGACATCGCGGTCAGGTACATTTCCGGGTCGGGCTTGGCCCTGGCGACATCCTCGTTGGACAGCATCAGGTCGAGATAGGGCGCGAGCGCCGCCTGGCGCATCATGGTCTCCACCGTGGCGCGGATCGAATTGGAACAGACGGCGATGCGATATCCGTCCGCCTTCAGACGGCGCAAGGCGTCACGGTGGGCGAACACCGGGCGGCAGCGGGCGTAGATCAGCTCCAAGGTGTAGTCCTGCTTCAGGTCGTTGATCAGGCCGTGCAGGCCCTTGGGCAGGCCCTGGGTCTGCGACAGGATCGACAGCTTGTCGCGGGTGGGCCGGCCGTCGAAGGTCGACAGGTGCGCCTGGCGGTCAATCGTGGCGCCGAACAGGGCCAGGGCTCGGTTCAGCGCCTCGAAGTGCCAATCCTTGGCGTCGATCAGGACACCGTCCATGTCGAACAAGATCGAACGGATCATGAGTTTCTCTGCGGACGCGAAATCAGCGGCGCGAAGGCGTCGCGCGCCGGGTCGGGAAAATCGGTGCATATCATCAACCGCTCGCCGAAACCCCGGCCGTTTGAAGCCGCCATGAACACCCGCGCCCATTCGGCCCAGGCGGCCTCGTGGGGCATGCGATGCAGCTCCGGCGAGACCAGCGCCACCGCCTTGCCGCGGCCGAGGTCGGCGATGGCGCGCTCCGCCGACGCCCAGGGACCGCGAAAGCTGTCGATCCAGACCCCGGCGCAATCCTCGTAGAGGGCCGGGTGCGGCTCGAACTCGCTGAACCGGGTGAACACCGGGGTGGTGGTGTTGAGGTAGGCGAGCGCATCGGGGATCGACATGTCGAAGACGAATGACCGCGCGGTCGCGCCGTGGCGGTGGAGGGCCGTGGCCACCAGGGCGGCCAGGCCGTCGGCCTTGATGTTCACCGCCAGCCGCCCAGGATGGCCGTGGCGGCCATAGAGCGCCAGCACGGTCTCGAAGCTGGGCGCGTCCGCCGTGGCCGGGTCATGGGAGATAACCAGATCCCCGTCGCGGTCGCGCACGTCCAGCTCCGCCCCGTCGCCGGCGGCGAAGGC
>CAXNKO010000233.1:0-4389 GCA_964202685.1 Caulobacterales bacterium | reverse complement strand
GTCTTGGCCAGGTTCGTGGTGAAATTGACCAGGGCCGCCTTCAGCGAGGCGTAGGGAAACAGGAAGTTCTTCGCCGCCCGGGCCGAATAGGCCGCCGAGGTCACCAGCTGACCGCCGCCGGCGGTGATCATGTGCGGCACCACCGCGCGGCAGGCGCGCACCGTCCCCATCATCACATCGTCGAAATTTGACTGCCAGTTGTCGTCAGTGGCGCTGAGCAGGTCGCCGTTGTTGTCGGTCATGCCGGTGGTGACCAGCAGGCCCCGCGGGACGCCCAGCTTCTTCACCGCCGCCTCGATGGCGGCCTCCACCGCGCCTCGCTGCGCGGCGTCGCAGGCGAAGGTCTCCACCTCGGCGTCATGGGTCTTGCGCAGGTCCGCGGCGACCCGGTCCAGATTGGCCTGGGTGCGGGAGATCAGCGCCAGACGCGCCCCCTCCGCGGCCATCACCTTCGCGGTCTCCAGCCCCATGCCCTTGGTGCCGCCCACCAATATGTAGGCCCGTCCCTTGACGCCCAGGTCCATGCGTAACTCCTCTGATCAGCGTCGCTTGAAGGTCACGCCGGCGGCCTCGCGATCCCAGGTCGTGGGCGTCTTGCCCTCGGCCCGCAGCTGTTCCTTGAGCAGCTTGCCGGTGGCGCTGCGCGGCAGGGTCTCACGGAACTCGACGTACTGGGGCACGGCGAAATAGGGCACGTGGTCAATGGACCAGAGGCAGAGCTCTTCCTCGGTGACCGTCGCGCCGGGTTTGATCTCGGCGGTGACCTTGACCTCGTCCTCGCCCATGGGCGACAGCACCGCGTGGACCGCCACATCCTGGATCGCCGGATGTTCGCGGAACACCGCCTCCATCTCATGGGTGGAAATGTTCTCGCCCCGCCTCCGGATGTAGTCCTTCTTGCGATCGACGAAGAAGAAGTAGCCGTTCTCATCGATGCGGCCGATGTCGCCGGTGTGGAACCACAGGTTCCGCCAGGCCTTCACCGTGTCGGCCGGCCGGCCCCAGTAGCCCTGGAACATGATGTTCGGCCGGCGGGGGCGGCAGACGATCTCGCCGGGGGTTCCGATCGCAACCTCGTTGTCGTTGTCGTCGAACATCCTGACTTCGAAGTCCTTGCCCGGCTTGCCGGAGCTACCGGGCGGGCCGGGAATATCATCGACGCCCAGGCCGCAGATGGTGGCGGCCTCGGTCATGCCATAGCCGGTGGCGCCCGAGACATTGACCCCGAACCGCTGGCGCCAAAGCTCCACCACCGGCGGTGAGAACGGCGAAGCCTGGACGCGCCTCAGCTTGCCGTAATAGGCCTTGGAGGATGGGTTGTCCGGCGCGTCGGCGATCAGCGAGGCCATGGAGCCCAGCAGCGCCACCGACGTCGCCCCCGACCGCTCGATGTCCGGCCAGAACTGCGAGACGGAGAATCGGGGTGCGACCGCCGCCCCGCACTGGACGATCAGCGAGCCCAGCACGGTGACGCCGATGGCGTTCAGGTGGAACAGCGGCAGGGGAGTCCACAGGATGTCGTCGGGCTGGTTGCCCTTATTGAGGATCGCGCTCCAGCCCATGTTGCAGGCGTGGTTGTGCGACACCATGCAGCCCTTGGAGGCCCCGGTGGTGCCCGAGGTGTAGACCAGCATGGCCAGCTGGTCGGGGGTGACCATATCCTCGATCGGCCCGGCGTCCTTGATCCGCAACGCGTCCAGCGAACCGCTGGTGATATTGGGCAAAGTGGGCGCGACCCCGGAGCGGGCGAACATATGGCGGATGTGCGGCAGCCCATCGGCCACGGCGGCGGCGCGCTCGCAGTACTCGTCCTCGGCGATGAGGATCGCGGCGGAACAGTCATGCACCTGGGCGCGCAGGAACTGGCCGCGGAAGGCGGTGTTCACCGGCGCGCTGACCGCTCCCAGCTTGTTGATCGCCAGCCAGACCGTCACCGCCTCGATGTTGTTGTCGAGGATGGTGGCCACCGTCTGCCCCGCTTCGACCCCCAGCCGCTTCAGGCCGTGGGCGATCTCGATGGCGGCGCGATCGACGTCGGCGAAGGTGTGTTTGTCGCCGCTGAAGTCCAGGAACACCTTGTCGGGGACCGCCGCCACGGCGCGGGCGAGGGCGGCGTTGATGGTGTCCTGTGGATTATCCCCAGCCTGTCGGGCCGCCGCGATCATCGCCTCCAGGGTCGGCATGGTCACGACGCCGCGCCGGGCATCAACAGCGCCCGCTTGGGCTGATCGAGCACCCGGCGCAGCGCGGGCTCGAACGCCTCCAGCGGCAGGGTGTCGAAGCCCGGCTCGAAGCTGTTCTGGTCGTAGAGGTGGCAGAACTGGGCGGTGTGCTCGAAGTGCGGATGGCCGCGGAACTGCTCGCGCAGGTCCCGGTCCAGGCCCAGGTGGTGGAAGTAATAGTAGCCCTGGAAAATGGTGTGGTTGGCGACCATCCAGTGGTTGGCCTCCGACACATAGGGCTTGAGCATCACCGCGGCCATGTCGGCGTGGTTCGACGGGCACATCAGGTCGCCGATGTCATGCAGCAGGGCGCAGACCACATATTCCTCGTCGCGCCCGGCCCGCTGGGCGCGGGTGGCGGTCTGCAGGCAGTGCTCGAGGCGGTCCACCGCGAAGCCGCCATCGTCGGTCCCCAGCGCCCGCATCTGTTCGAGCACCCGGTCGACGAAGGCGTGCCGGAATCGCTCGGCCCCGGCGAGCGCGCGCCGCCAGTCCTCGGCGGTCGATTCCGCCATGGTGCGGAACGTCGCCCTCGGCATGACCTCTGCGTCCATCGGCCTAGTCCTTCACCAGCAGCATGGCCCCGGCCAGGGGACCGCCGGCGGTGGAGGTGGCCACCACATGCAGTTCCTTCTTCACCTGGCGGTCGCCACCGCGCCCCCAGAGCTGGGTGCAGGCCTCATGTACGGCGCCATAGGCGTGCAGCCGTCCGGCCGACAGCGCCCCGCCGCCGGTGTTCACCGGCAGCTCGCCCTCGAGCGCGATCCGCTTGCCGCCCTCGATGAAGTCCTTGGCTTCATAGAGTCCGCAGAATCCGAAGTTCTCCAGCCAGTTGATGGTGTGGAACGAGAACCCGTCATAGAGCTGGGCCATGTCCACATCCGCGGGCTTCAGGTCGGTGCGCGACCACATCATCTCGGCCACCTTCGGCTGCGCCTGGGTGGGCAGGGCGTCCAGCTGTGTCCAGGAGTTGCGGTACTCCATCGACGAGCCGACCGCCTCGATGCGCACCGGCGGGTGGGGGCAATCCTTGGCCACGTCCATGCGTGAGACGATGATCGCCGTGGCCCCGTCGATGGGCACGTCGCAGTCATAGATCCGCAACGGCCCGGCGATGCGCTGTGAGTTCATGTAGTCGTCCAGCGTGATCGGCGTGCGGTAGATGGCGGCCGGATTCAGCGATGCGTTGCGCCGCTGGTTGATGGAGATCTGGGCGATCTGCTCGGCCTTGATGCCGGAGTTGTGGGCGTATTTGTTGAAGAACAGCGACTGCTGCAGGGCCGCCGCATAATTCCAGTAGGGCGAGAACCAGGCGAAGCCGCCGCCCTGGCGCTGGCCCGGCTTCAGCAGCGAGTTGGCGAAGGCCGCCTTGCGGGCCGTAGCCTCGTACATGGTGCGGAAGATCAGCACATTGCGGCAGAGTCCGGCCGAGATGGCCCCGATGGCGTTGAACACCGCCCCGTACTGGCCGGGCGCCTCGCCGCCGCCGGCGTACCACTTCACCTTCAGACGCAGGGCGTCCTGGATGCCGGCGCAGCCCACCGGCGAGAAGCCGGATTCGTCGCCTCGGTCGCCGGGCCAGGTAGCGACTCCGTCGATGTCGGCCCGGGTCAGGCCAGCGTCGCGGATGGCTTCCATGCAGGCGTCGACCGTCAGCCTAAGCGCCGTATCCGGCGAACCGCGGCTGACCTTGGACTGGCCGACGCCGGTGATGGCGGTGTTCTTTTCGGCGTAATTGCTGGCGGGCATCACTTCGCCTCCGGTTCGAAGAAGGGGACGAAGAGGTCTTCGTGCTGTTCGAAGACCACCTTCACCGGCATGTCCATGGTGACGGTGTCGGGGTCGCAGTTGACGATGTTGGTTATCAGCTGGACGTCGTCCTGTTCGGCGATGCGCACGATGGCCAGCACGAACTTGTCCGGCAGGCCGGGCACCCACTGCTTGTAGTTGATGGTGAAGCTGGTGACGAAGCCGCGCCCGGAGGTGGCCTCGGGCTCGACCTTCACGCTCTCGCACTTGGGGCAGAACCGCACCGGCGGGTGGATGTAATATTTGCAGTCCTGGCAGCGGTAGATGCGCAGCTTGCCGTCGGCGCCGCCCTTCCAGTAGGCCTCGGAGTCATAGTCCACGATTGGCAGCGCCCGGGCGGGGCTGCCCGGCGGCGTGA
>CAXNKO010000232.1:0-4422 GCA_964202685.1 Caulobacterales bacterium | reverse complement strand
ACCCCGCGCCCTCGCCTGCGGGGACAGCTGAACCAGGCGGTTGTAGGCGCCGCGGAACTTGAACGCCCCCACCCGCTGCAGGGTCTCGGGCTTGATCAGCACCCGGCCACCGACACGCGCGTTCAGGACCGGGCTCTCGATCAGCGGGGTGCGCACGGCCTGGCCGGCCAGCCGCGCCGCCGCGGCCCTGACGTCTTCGAAGGTCACGCTCATGGGGCCGTCATAGCGCGCGGGAGGGCGCGGCATAAAGGGGTTCGCGGCGCGCCCTGCATGGGTATGCTGATCGCGCCCAGCGCCGGGTCAGCAAGGGAGACACCCATGTCCGTCAATCACATCGTCCTGTTGAACCTGGACGAGTCCGCCGGCGTCGAGCAGCTGCAGAAGTTGTACGCCGAGTTTCAGACCCGACTGAGCACAATACCGGGCGTGGAAAGCGTCAGTATCGGAAAGAACTTCAAAATTGATGCCGATAAGTACAACCATGCGGCCGCGATACGGCTGGTAAACCGAGAGGCGCTGGAAAATTATATTCCCCACCCGACGCATATAGGCGTGGCGGAAACCATGAAACCCTATATGCGGGATTATCTAGTGGTAGACTATGATATTTGTTGATGCATCAACACGTCATTCAACTGGCGGGTAACACAAGGACTGGTTTTGGTTGCGATTTCAGTATCCAGATTCTGAGTGGATTTCATCGTCCGGTTTCACAAGCCGCATTGCCTGAACTCAGGGCTGTAGACGCCGCCGACGCGATGGCCGAAATTCGGGCCTCACCGACCACGGGGGATTGACGGGGCGGACGCCCAGGTGCTCTACAGACCCACGCGTGCGAGGCGGCGCCTCCGCGGAAAATCGATCCCAAGTCCAACCGCCGAGAGCCTGTCGAAGGGCGGCTGGATCCTCGCGGCAGGCGGGAAAACACACCTTATGGCCAATGTGACCGTGATCGGCGCCCAGTGGGGCGACGAGGGCAAGGGCAAGCTTGTCGACTGGCTGTCGAACCGCGCCGACGTGGTGGTGCGGTTTCAGGGCGGCCACAACGCCGGCCACACCCTGGTGGTGGGCAATCAGACCTACAAGCTGTCGCTGCTGCCGTCCGGGGTGGTGCAGGGCAAGCTGTCGGTCATCGGCAATGGGGTGGTGGTGGACCCTTGGCATCTGCTCACCGAGATCGAGACCCTGCGCGGCCAGGGGGTGACCATCAACCCGCAGCTGCTGGTGGTGGCCGACAACGCCTGCCTGATCCTGCCCATCCACCGGGACCTGGACCAGGCCCGGGAAGCGGCGACCGCCAACAAGATCGGCACCACCGGCCGCGGCATCGGCCCGGCCTACGAGGACAAGGTCGGCCGCCGCGCCATCCGGGTCGCCGATCTGGCCGACCGGGAGGCCCTGGAGGCCAAACTCGACCGGCTGCACGCCCACCATGCGCCGCTGCGCCGGGGCCTTGGCCTGCCCGAGATGGATCGCGCCGGGCTGTTGGCCGAGCTGGAGGCGATCGCGCCCAGGGTGCTTGAGTATGCCCGCCCCGCCTGGCTGCTGCTGGACGAGGTGGTCAAGGCCGGCCGCCGGGTGCTGTTCGAAGGGGCGCAGGGCGCGCTGCTGGACGTCGACCACGGCACCTACCCCTATGTGACCTCGTCCAACACCGTGGCCGGCCAGGCGGCGGCGGGCTCGGGCCTGGGACCCCGCGGGCCGGGCTATGTACTGGGCATCGTCAAGGCCTACACCACCCGGGTCGGGGAGGGGCCGTTTCCCACGGAACTGTTCGACGCGGTGGGCAAGCATCTGGGCGATGTCGGCAAGGAGGTGGGCACGGTCACCGGCCGCAGCCGCCGGTGCGGCTGGTTCGACGCCGCCCTGGTGCGCCAGTCGGTGGCGCTCAACGGCATCAACGGCATCGCGCTGACCAAGATGGACGTGCTCGACGGCCTGCCGACCCTGAAGATCTGCACCGGTTATCGCTCCGGCGGCACGGAAATCGGCTACCTCCCGGCGGGCCTCAAAGCCCAGAGCCAGCTCGAACCGGTCTATGAGGAGATGGAGGGCTGGTCCGAGACCACCCAGGGCGCGCGCAGCTGGATGGACCTGCCCGGGGCCGCGGTGAAGTACGTGCGCCGGATCGAGGAGCTGATCGGCGCGCCGGTGGCGCTGCTGGGCACCAGCCCGCAGCGCGACGACACCATCGTCATGCGCGACCCGTTTCAAGACTGAGGTCGATGCGGGTGGGCGGCGTAAGCCGATGTTTACCATCCGCGGGCAAGCTCGCGTCGGGTGACCGGGAGCGCGCCAGGTTCTGGACGAAAAGAGAACCATCGCCCGGATCATCCCGCTGCTGCATCGGGTGCTGATTGTCGATCCACAGCCCACCGGGGCGCGGCTGTTGTCGGAGCTGATGCGCGATCTCGCCCGGTCGCAGGTGATCACATCGACCGCGACAGCCGAGGCGCTTGAGGTCGCCTCCAATTTCAACCCGCAGCTTGTGTTCGTGGAACTGGCGGGACCCAGTTTCGACGGGCTGCTGTTCACGAAGGCCTTGCGGCGGAGCAGCCTGGCTTGCCGCGAGGCGCCGGTGATCATGGCGACGGCGATGGCCACGGCCGGGAGTATCCTGGGCGCGCGCGACGCCGGGGTGCATGAGTTCCTGCGCAAGCCCTTCACCACCAAGGACCTGGTCCGCCGGCTGGTGGCCGTCACCCAGATCGAGCGCATGTGGGTCGAGGCGGTGAATGACATCGGCCCGGACCGCCGGCGCTTCAACTCCGGTGAGTACGCCGGAACGCGCAAGCGCCGATCGGATCCGCGCGAGACCTCCGACGCCGCCAAGATCATCCAGGCGCTCCAAGTTCTGAAGGCGGCGGTGGGCGCGGTGACGCGGGATCCGGCTCAGGCGCTGCGCTCAATGCAAGCCCAGGCCGCGGATCTGAAGCGGGCCGCCGAGGCGGTGGGCGACGCCGCGCTCAGTGCGGACGCGACCGCGTTCCAGGGCTACCTCGCCTCCGTCGCGACAGGACCGCTGAACGCCGCCGAAGTGGCTGCCCGCGCCGCGCCGCTGCTGGCGCGTGCGCCCGCCGAAGCGAGCGCCGCCTAATCTCCGCGGGCGACCGCAAGGGCCTTCTAGGCGTCGAGCAGGTTGCGCTCGCCGGCCGCGGCCTTCATCGATTTCTGCAGCTTCTCGAAGGCGCGCACCTCGATCTGGCGCACCCGCTCGCGGCTGACGCCATACGCCCCGGCCAGGGCTTCCAGGGTGGTGGGTTCGTCCTTCAGCCGCCGTTCGGTGAGGATGTGCCGCTCCCGATCGTTGAGCTCGGTCATCGCGGTTTCCAGCAGACTCATGCGGATCGCGCGTTCATCGGACTCGGCCAGCACGCTCTCCTGGCTGGGTGTGGTGTCGTCGGCCAGCCAGTCCTGCCATTCGCTCTCGCCGTCGGAGCGCAGCGGCGCGTTCAGGGAGGCGTCAGGACCGGAGAGCCGGCGGTTCATCGACACCACCTCCTCCTCCAGCACGCCCAGCTTGGTGGCGATCTGGGCCACCTGGTCGGGGCGCATGTCGCCGTCCTCCAGCGCCGAGATCTCGCTTTTGGCGCGGCGCAGGTTGAAGAACAGCTTCTTCTGCGCCGCCGTGGTGCCCAGCTTCACCAGGCTCCAGGAGCGTAGGATGTATTCCTGGATCGAGGCGCGGATCCACCACATGGCGTAGGTGGCCAGGCGGAAGCCCCGGTCAGGCTCGAACTTCTTCACCGCCTGCATCAGGCCGACGTTGCCCTCGGAAATCACCTCGCCGATGGGCAGGCCATAGCCGCGGTAACCCATGGCGATCTTCGCCACCAGGCGCAGATGGGAGGTGACCAGCTGATGGGCGGCGGCGGGATCCTGGTGCTCATGCCAGCGCTTGGCCAACATGAACTCCTGATCCTTGGCCAGCATCGGAAACTTGCGGATATCCGTCAGATAACGGCTCAGCCCGCCATCCGGCGACATCACGGCGATCGCGTTCAGATTCGCAGCCACGTCTATCTTCCCCATGGTGGGTAGACGCGCCGCGCACCGAATGGCGCACGGGGCCTCCCACCCCCACCAACCGCTCAAATAGGCATTGGTTGCTCAAATCGGAAGACCTTGCTGGGCACTGGGCGGCGAAAGGCCCGCAGGTTTTCTCACAGAGCTGACAGGTTCGCGGCCAGGGCGGCCATGTCCGCCGGCAGGGGGCTTTCAAATCGCAGCCGCTCGCCGGTGGCCGGGTGGACAAAACCCAGCACCGCGGCGTGCAGCGCCTGGCGGGCGAGGCCGGCGTCGGCCACCGCCTGGCGGACCGCCAGCGCCGGCGGGCCGGACCCATAGACCGCATCGGCCAGCACGGGGGCGCCCTTCGAAGCCAGATGGACGCGGATCTGGTGGGTGCGCCCGGTCTCCAGC
>CAXNKO010000231.1:0-4427 GCA_964202685.1 Caulobacterales bacterium | reverse complement strand
ATCATCGGGGTGAAGGTGTGGGTGTTCAAGGGCGAGGTCCTCGACCACGACCCGATGGCGCTCGACAAGCGCCTGGCCAGCGAGTCCGGTCCGGCCGGCGAGGGCGGCGGACGTGATCGCTCTGGCGACCGCCCCGATCGTGGCCCGCGCCGCGACCGCCGCGACCAGGCTGCGTGAGGATTAGCCGATGCTGTCTCCGAAAAAGACCAAGTACCGCAAGCAGTTCAAGGGCCGCATCCATGGGATGACCAAGGGCGGCGCCACCCTGAACTTCGGCTCCTATGGGCTTAAGTCGATTGAGCCCGAACGGGTCACCGCCCGCCAGATCGAGGCCGCCCGCCGGGCCATCACCCGGCAGATGAAGCGCCAGGGCCGGGTGTGGATCCGCATCTTCCCCGACGTGCCGGTCACCGACAAGCCGGCCGAAGTGCGGATGGGCAAGGGCAAGGGCGCGGTCGAGTACTGGTGCGCCCGCGTGGCGCCCGGCCGCATCATGTTCGAGATCGACGGCGTTCCGGACGACATCGCCCGCGAGGCGTTGCGGCTCGGGGCGGCCAAGCTTCCCGTGAAGACCCGCGTCGTCACCCGTATCGACGCCATGGCGGAGCACGCCGCATGAAGATCGACGACATCCGGGGCATGACGCCCGACCAGCTGGCCGAGGCCCTGCTCAACCTGAAGAAAGAGCAGTTCAACCTGCGCTTCCAGAAGGCGACCGGCCAGATCGAAAAGACCCACCGGGTGGACGAGGTGCGCAAGGATATCGCGCGCATCAAGACCACCCTGCGGTCCAGGCAAGCCACGGCCTAAGGAGACGACGAAGTGCCAAAACGAATTCTCGAAGGCGTGGTCGTCTCCGACAAGGGCGACAAGACGGTGATCGTTCGCGTGGAGCGGACCTTCCTGCACCCGTTGCTGAAGAAAACCGTGCGCCGGTCCAAGCGCTATCACGCTCACGATGAGGGCAATACCTACAAGGCCGGCGAACACGCCCGCATTGTGGAATGCGCGCCCAAGTCGAAGCTCAAGACATGGGAAGTGCTGCCTAAGGGCGGCGCGGCTCAAGCTTAAGGATCTGAACCATGATCCAAATGCAAAACAACCTCGAGGTCGCCGACAATTCCGGCGCGCGTCGCGTGATGTGCATCAAGGTGCTTGGCGGGGCCAAGCGCCGCTATGCCGGCGTCGGTGACAAGATCATCGTCTCCGTCAAGGAAGCCATCCCGCGCGGGCGGGTGAAGAAGGGCGACGTGCTGCAGGCTATCGTGGTGCGCACCTCTTCGGCCATCAAGCGCAAGGACGGCTCGGTGATCCGCTTCGACAAGAACGCGGCGGTGATCGTCAACAAGCAGAGCGAGCCGATCGGCACGCGGATCTTCGGCCCGGTGCCGCGCGAGCTGCGCGCCAAGAACCACATGAAGATCATTTCTCTCGCGCCCGAGGTGCTGTGATGGCGGCGAAGATCAAGAAGGGCGACCGCGTCGTCCTGCTGACCGGCAAGGACAAAGGCAAACAGGGGGTGGTGCGCAGCGTCGCCCCCAAGGAAAGCCGCCTGATCGTGAACGGCCTGAACATGGTTCAGCGCCACACGCGGCCGACCCAGACCGATCCCCAGGGCGGGATCAAGAACAAGGAAGCGCCGGTGCACGTGTCCAACGTCGCCATCGTCGATTCCAAGGGCAAGCCGACACGGGTGGGTTTCCGCCTCGACGGCGACAAGAAGGTTCGGTTCGCCAAGTCGACCGGCGAGGTGATCAATGGCTGAGCAAGCTTACGAACCGCGGCTGAAGTCGGTCTACCGTGACGAGATTCGCGGTCGGCTGAAGGAACAGTTCGCCTACACCAACGAGATGCAGATTCCCAAGCTGGACAAGATCGTCCTCAACATGGGGATCGGCGAGGCGGTGTCGGATTCCAAGAAGGCGGCTTCCGCCATGAAGGATCTGGCCCTGATCGCCGGCCAGAAGCCCGCCCCCACCAAGGCGCGGCTGTCGGTGGCTTCGTTCAAGTTGCGCGAGGGCATGGTGGTCGGCGCGAAGGTCACCCTTCGCAAGGACCGCATGTATGAGTTCCTCGACCGCCTGATCACCATCGCCCTGCCGCGGGTGAAGGACTTCCGGGGCCTGAAGCCCACCTCCTTCGACGGGCGCGGCAACTACGCCATGGGGCTCAAGGAGCACCTGGTGTTCCCGGAGATCAATTACGACCAGATCGATCAGGTCTGGGGCATGGACATCATCGTCTGCACGACTGCGAAATCCGATGACGAGGCGCGCGCGCTTCTGAAGGAATTCCAGTTCCCGTTCACGGCGCAGTGACGGGAGAGGAAAGAGCAACTGGCAACGAAAAGCGCCGTCAACCGAAACACCCGCGTGAAGCGCCTGGTCAAGCAGTACGCCGAAAAGCGCGCCGCCCTGAAGGCCGTCGCCAGCGACAACAGCCTGCCGCTGGAGGAGCGCTTCGATGCGCGCCTGAAGCTGGCCGAACTGCCGCGAAACTCGGCGGCGGTGCGTATCCGCAACCGCTGCGAGATCACCGGCCGGCCGCGGGCCTACTACCGCAAGCTTCGCATGAGCCGGATCGCCATGCGGGACCTGGGCGCCGCGGGGCACATCCCCGGCCTCGTCAAGTCGAGCTGGTAAGGGAGCGTTAGATGGTCAACGACCCCATTGGCGACCTGATCGCCCGGATCAAGAACGCCGGCATGCGAGGCCGGTCCAAGGTTCTGACGCCCGCTTCGAAGATGCGCGCCCGCGTGCTCGACGTGCTGGTGGAGGAGGGCTACATCCGCGCCTATCACCTGATCGAAAAGCCCGGCGCCTTCCCTGAGTTCGAGGTCGAGCTCAAGTACTTCGACGGCCAGCCGGTGATCGCGGAAATCGCCCGCATCTCCAAGCCGGGCCGGCGGGTGTACACCGCCATTTCGGACCTGAAGCCGGTGAAGAACGGTCTCGGGATATCCATTCTGTCCACGCCCAAGGGCGTGATGTCGGATAACGCCGCACGCGACGCCAATGTCGGCGGCGAAGTGCTCTGCCGGGTCTACTAAGATGTCTCGTATCGGAAAGAAGCCGGTCGATGTCCCGGGCGGCGTCACTGTCGCCATCGAGGGCCAGACTGTCACGGTGAAGGGTCCGAAGGGACAACTCGCCTGGACCCTGCCCGAGGACGTGGTGGTGGCCCTGGAAGCGGGGCAGCTCACCGTCGCCATGCGTCAGGACACCACCCGGGCTCACGCCATGTGGGGCCTGTCGCGGACGCTGCTCAGCAACATGGTGACCGGCGTGACCGCCGGGTTCGAACGCACCCTGGAGCTGGTGGGCGTCGGCTATCGCGCCGCCATGAAGGGCCCGTCCCTGAACCTGCAGCTCGGCTACAGCCACGACATCGAGGTTCCGGCGCCCACCGGGGTGACCTTCACCGTGCCGAAGCAGACCGAGATCCGCATCGCAGGCATCGACAAGCAGGTGGTCGGCGAGACCGCCGCGCGCATCCGCCGTCTGCGGCCGCCGGAGCCCTATAAGGGCAAGGGCGTGCGTTACGCCGGCGAGAAGGTCCGCCGCAAGGAAGGCAAGAAGAAGTAGGTCATGGCGCTCACTCCTCGCGAAACTGCCAAGAAGCGCGCCCAGCGCGTGCGTATCCGCCTCCGGTCGGTGACCAAGGGGCGTCCGCGCCTGTCGGTGTTCCGCTCTTCCAAGAACATCTACGCCCAGGTGATCGACGACGCCCGGGGCGTGACCCTGGCTGCGGCCTCGACCCTCGAAGGCGACACCAAGGCCAAGGGCGCCGACAAGGACGCCGCCGCCAAGGTGGGCGCCCTGGTGGCGCAGCGCGCGCTCGAAAAGGGCGTCAAGGACGTCGTGTTCGATCGCGGTGGCTATCTCTTCCATGGCCGGGTGAAAGCCCTGGCCGACGCCGCGCGCGAAGCCGGCTTGAACTTCTAAGGAACAGTCGATGGCTCGCAGGAACGAAGAGCGCGGCGACCGCCGGCAACGGGATGAAGCCGAAAGCGACATCGTCGAGAAGCTCGTCCACATCAACCGCGTCGCCGCCACCGTGAAGGGCGGGCGACGGTTCTCCTTCGCCGCCCTGATGGTCGTCGGCGATCAGAAGGGCCGCGTGGGCTTCGGTCATGGCAAGGCGCGTGAAGTGCCGGAAGCCATCCGCAAGGCCACCGAGGAAGCCAAGAAGACCATGATCCGCGTGCCGCTGCGCGAGAGCCGCACCCTGCACCACGACGGCAATGGCCGCTGGGGCGCGGGCAAGGTGATGGTCCGCGCGGCGCCTCCCGGCACCGGCGTCATCGCCGGCGGTCCGATGCGCGCGGTGCTGGAAACCCTCGGCGTCCAGGACGTGGTGGGAAAGTCCGTCGGCTCGTCCAACCCCTACAACATGGTGCGCGCCACCTTCGACGCGCTCAAGCACCA